>JAWUVZ010000099.1:0-18221 GCA_034112105.1 Glaciecola sp.
AGAGGGGTCATTAGGGAAAAATACCTTATCGGCGCCACCAAAGTGTTCGATTACCTGACCGAATAATAGGCCTTGTTGGCTAAGCGGAGTGGTTGACCGCGCATCAAAATTAGCGCGCACGCCGCTGGGTCTGTGGCAATAGCCGCAATTGGAGTCCAAGTACGATCGTGCGCGATCTTCTATGCTTGCACTCAGATCGTCATGCGCATAACTCTTTTGAAAACTTTCTATTTGACCAAGGGTAAACGATTGGTTGAACATTCCTAGGTGGTCCCAAGTCTCAAGCTGATTAGCGCTAGCGAGTGGATAAATGAAATTGCCGTTTAACTGTCGAGTGTTGACGCCGAGTGCACTACCAGCGTTAGTCGAATGACACTGTAGGCATTCGCTGCGGCTGGGGAAACGCCATATTTGCTCCACTGGACCGTCACCACGGTTCACAGAATAAGACTGATCTGCCCCAGTAGTTAATAGTTCTGCATCCGTCTGATCGTTGAACCAACGATAAGTAACCGCATACCATCCATCAGTCCCATGCACCATAAATCGTGTTTCTAGGCGCCGGTTTGAAGTCGGGTCAGCTTGGTCTAAAAGTAGTTCGAAGTGCTTAATATAAACGGTTCCGACTGGGTAGCTCCATTCCGCGTTCTCACTAAATATAATCTGTTCATCAGGAGTGTTATGCGAACCGTCATTGGGTAGACAAATCCAACGAGACTTAATGGCACCGTCGGACCAGAAGGGTTCATTGAGGTCATAGGGTAAACATCCCTCATGTACGTTGAGCTGATTTAAGTCGCTAAAGGCATTTGTTTGTGATAGCAGCGGCGGAGGCTCTGGATTTGGTATGCTATCGGTAGACAGTTCTTGAATTGTGCCACCCGGAGACATGCCACCAGCGGTCTGAGCCATGAGGATGCGCCCATGGCGATCAAGCAGATAGGAGTTTATTCCTAAAGGAAAACCGGCAGGAACTTCACCGATATCAGCTACAATTGCGTTAGCTGGGTTGCTCCCCTCAACGGTCCACAATTTACCTGATATAAAATCAGAAAATAGATATTTACCATTTAGCTGAGGATGCAGACTCCCGCGATATACCCCAGCACCAATGACAGCCTGGCCCATTGAACGATCATACTCAAAAACGGGGCTATATTCTGTGCCGATAATATTCTGTGGCTTGGTAATGACGCCAGGGTAAGTACCTTCAAGATATGCCCATTGATAATTACCGCCCTTTTGGATTACGTTGACTTCCTCTGCGGTAATTTGGCCAACATCAGCTGCCCAGATGTTCCCTGTCGCGTCGTCACGGTGTATGGTCCATGGATGTCTTAAGCCAATGGCATAGAACTCTTCCAAGACCCCGCCTTGGGTGTCGACGAAGGGATTATTATTAGGTACATAATAGTTTTGTGAAAAGGAATTTGGCCAACCAGAGGGGGGTATACCGACATTCTCTGGTTGGCGGCGAATAGGATGACTCAGTATCGGATCTTGATTAACATCAATGCGCAGAATGCCTGAGAAGAAGCCACCGTCTATTTTTTGAGTACTTTCTAGCCGGTCGCAGCAGTTGCCTTCGTCACCGAGGCTAAGGTACAAAAAGCCGTCTAGTCCAAAAAACATGGCACCCCCGATATGCCACTGTTCGCGATCGAATTGCTGAATAAGAATAACTTCAGTTGCGATGTCAATTTGAATAGCGCCGTCAGCCAGTTCAAATCGTGAAAGACGCTGGTAACCGTCAACAGTAGGATCTGGCGATGATCCGCCGTCGGGAGACCAACGATACCAGACGTAAACATAACCACGATTAGGGCTAGCTGGCTGCTCAAACTCCGGATGAAAGATGAATCCACCAATACCGCCCTCGCCAACACCGAGTTTCGCCTGAATGGTCGAACTGAGATTTAATAGCATAGTGGCATTTGTTGCACCCGGAATGTTGGGAACGAGTCGAATAGTCCCATCTTTGGATACGATGGCTAACTCGTCGGCTGTTGGATGCTCAACTATGCGAATAGGTTCGACAAAGGTAAGCTCCGGAAAATAGTTTTCGGGATTATATAATCCATTAGGGTTGGCTCCTGGACTGACTGACGGGAACGCACCATCGAGATAAGGGCCAACCGGGCTGGGTGCGTTTATTCCAGGAGCTCCAAGAGCGAGCGATGAGGTCAACACGCTAAGGATAGCTGCAACCAGAAGCAGTCGCCAGCTCATGAATATGCTTTTTGTTCTGGCCAATTGTCTTATAGTATCTGTATTCATTTTTATTTACACTTTATGGTTTGTATTTATAACGAATAAAAGTCAATCCTCGTAAGCGGTTTGTGTACTTTCATCACACCGCTATAAGGCGTAATTTTTGGCAGCCTTGATCAATTGAGTCTCACCTAACAAGACGCAATAAGAGCTTCTATATAGCGTTTCTATTTGCTGTTTGACTGAATTGACCTGTAACGAAAGATTATAGCTTTAGATCTTTAGAGCTTTGACGTAAGTCAAATGTCTTACTAATATTTGGACCTCCCAAACTTTACTAGGCACTAAATAAGTTACATCATAACTTCAACTTGAGGTGTTTATGAGTAAAGGCAAACGATATACCCAAGAATTTAAAATTGAAGTAGTTTGGGAAAAATAGTTAGGCTGTTATATTCTGATCTTCCCCTAAATGGGACGAATTTCTGCTTCCTTTATCGAGAGTATGTTTATTAAACTATCGGTAGCTTTTTTTATTTCAAAGCGGGTATGAAAACACTGCAGGGCATTCTGTGATATTTTATTTCTTTGCTTAGCATTCTTGCGCAGCCACTGTTCCAACAAAGTGGTAACGCCTGCTAAACTGTCATCTTCAACTAAGCCTGCTTTATCTTCAATAATCTCGCGCCAAATGTTCACTTTATTAGATATCAGGACTGGGGTGGCGCAAGCGAGTGCCTCAGCCACAACAATACCGAAATTTTCTTGGTGCGACGGCAACACAAAAGCTTCAGCGCAATGATAAGCCCCATATTTCATCTCACTTCTGAGCATGCCAGTCCATGTTATCTTGTGGGATATGCTTAAGTTACGGGCCATCTTTTTTAATTCATCAGACCAACCAGTCGGATCGGGTCCTGCCATAATAAGGTGTAATTCAGGAGAACCTTTCGCTACTTTAGCAAAAGCTTGAATAAGGAGATCACAGCCCTTCTTTTCATGAATGCGACTTAAAAAAAGGAAGTTACGTTTACCGCGACATTCAGAAAATTTATGTAAAAAGGCGTCGCTACAATACTTTTTATCTAATGCAGGAGAGGACGTGCCGATTGGGGCAACACATGCTTTAACTTTGTATAACCAAAATGACTTTGCGGCAAGTTCAAGTTCTTCCTGACAGGTAAACAATACATTTTTTGCATCACGCAGCACTAGATAGTCAGACCATGGCCAGAATAACCACTTCTTCAAGTGTTTGAGTGGATATTTCTGCTTAAACCAAGGATCTAGCATCCCATGTGTGTATATAGAGTAGCCCAGATCAAGCTTTCGGCATACGTTTCGCGTTGCATATGAATGGTAATGCCAGATGCCATCAATGACAATGTGATCATAGTTAACAGCATAAGCGAGAAGCCACTTTTTAAGTAGGGGTTGATAACCATATTTTGTCAAGCCCTTTCCAACCGCATATACCACTACTTTAGATTGTGCTAGCCAAGCTGCTTCCACCGGGTCTAAGCACAAAACATCGGTTTCACATCCTATTCGTTTAAGCGCAAGCGCTGTTTGGGTAATTGCCTCAACAATTCCGCCCGCCTCTGGGTTCATCGAGTCGACTATTCTTAATATTCTCATAGATCGTTAAATATCCTTATTAACTGTGAAGCATAGGATGGTTTTGACAATTCCAAAAATGTATTGTAAGAATTCCGTTGAAGCTTTCTTATATCCAAGGCACCAAAGCTGTTAATAAGGGAAACTATGGAGTCTTGTTTGTTTTTTTCATCTAAAAGAAGTCCATTACATCCGTTTATGACATATGCAGGTTCAGGTCCCATGTGTTTGGTAATACAGTCATGCACGACGGGTACCAAACTTAATGCCATGTAATGCACGACACTTAAGCCTGCATCACCTGGGTAAATGCCAAATGCACAGGATTTAGAAATACTGGCAATTTTAGCCTCGTCGTATACCTTTCCGTACCACTTAATCCAGCTTTGGTTATACTGCTTTCTTAAATTCTCTTCTTCAGCTCCTGAGCCGACAATATGCAATTCTATAATCTCTGTTGCTGAGCAGTTAACTTCATTTACCGCCCTAATTAGAACGTCAATACAAGAGCCCTTGCGAAGTCTTCCTATGAACATAATGTTGTTGCCGCATGGATCTTTATCCTCAGGTTTTACAACGCTGGGAATGTCTATCGTATTGTTCACATAAGTTATTTTCGAAGACATAAAGTTAAATGAACGAAAACAATTTAAAACATGTTCATTGTAACAAATATACTTATCACTTAAGAAGATTAAAGGGTTGTAAACAAAACGATAAATAGGAGATAACTGAGTTTGTTTATACAAACCATGGCCGTGCAAGAAAAGTTGTACTTTGGAAAATGAGTATCGTATCAGGAGAACCCAAGTAGATAAGAAATGAACATTAGAGAAGATGAAAATTTTATCTGGTTGTATTCTTTTAAGTTGATTCAATAGACCCTTCTGCCAAAAGAGCATCCCAGATAAAAAATGCTTATTTTGAACATAATGCATAGTAAAACTCAAAAGGGAGTCTTTATCAATATCCCCGAAACTTGCGTCAGGAGTTTGCTGACAGATGATATGTACATCAAACTCTTCAGCTAACTCTCTGTAAACTGGAAGTCTATACGAGCTAAGAGTTGGTTGAATAACGGCCAGTTTTCTTTTAATCATAATTAGTCCTTTCGAACAATAAACACTTGATTGTTGCGTTTAATGTTCTCTATATTCCATATTTTAAAGCGTAAACTAAGCATAAGCCTATCGTACTGAGCTTAATGTACCGTGAAAATTGTTCATTCAATAAACTATACAAGTGGTTTTGAAAATTTTATTGACGTGGATCACAAATATTTATTTATCTAAGGTATCTGAAAGCTTTATCGGGCTAAAAGTTGGGGTGCTATTAACTGAACCGCAGACAAAAAAGAATGGATATTGGTGTTGGCAATGTGCAAAATTCGTCCGACAGAGCTTATCGAATAGGCAGCCAAGAGTGTGCGGCAATCTTACTGGGCAGTTTTGTCTTATGCTTTTGTCTTGTCTTGTCTCTTATATATCTGGAATATAGCATTCGGGTAAAATAGTAACTAACAAGTGCATGATGGTGGGAATTTTACTCACTGTTAAAGCGCTCCTAAAATCCCCATGTGTTAAGCGTTAGGTGTTTCTAAAGTTTGGGGGATTATGGATAAATTCTTAACTTGTTATGATTATGGCACAGGCGGAACCTGGTGATATATAATTGCAGATTAGGTGCAGCAAACAATTATCAGCCGTTAATGGTGGGTTAATGGGGGCCTTAGAGCGATAGTGCAATCAAAAACCGAATACCACAAATGTGTTGCGGCGACCCGTTGAACTCGCACAGTAGATCCGACCGTCAGAGATTCATCTTTGATGATCAGCAACGAGCTCAAAGCGTAAATAATGAAAACACACCTGACCATCCCTTTAGGCTGCAGCTTTCAGTCAACAGTTTAATTGCGCTGTTATACTGAGGACCAATGAACTTAACCAGTTAAAATAGTTGGGGCACTATAAGTGTTAAGAATGGTTTAGAAAACCACAAAAATAATAAAGCAAAAACCATGTTTTATTAGTTAGCTGAGTTTCAAATTTTAATTCGATTACATCGCTATTAAAGTGCGTTTATGCCAGCATTATGCGTAAATCATGCGTAAATCGTCCTAAATATGCTGCTTGTTATTTTTTTTTACGTTGTGCGCGAGGTATTTTTGTAACAGAGAGATAAAAACCAGTTGTTCTTCTGCATCAAAAACGGACACTATTTTTTCTTGTGTTTTAACATGCGCTACAATGGCTTCTTCAATCAATTTTAGGCCTTTTTTAGTGAGGCCTACATTAACGCTGCGTTTGTCATTTTTTTTAATTTTTCTCTTAACTAAGCCTTTCTTTTCTAACTTATCTATTCTGGTCGTCATGGTACCCGATGTAATGTCCATTTGTTCCAGTAATTCACTTGGCGAGAGCGAATGGGGCGGTCCAGCGCGAAGCAATGTTGCTAAAACGTCGAAGCCAGCATCGGTTAATTTGTAGTCCTCAAAATTAGTGTAAAGTTCGCCGTTCATTTCTTTAGTGGTTTGCTGTAATCGCGAAATGAGTGCCATAGGCTTTGTGTTCAAATTAGGCATTTCTTTCGACCATTGTTGAACTTTTTTCTGAACTGGATCCATCAGGATTATATCTTTTTAAAATCTATAAAATTACCATACTGATAGTTTATCTTTGCGTCAAGATAAAATGCGCGTATGAATTTTCGTATGGCTGTACTATAGGAATCAATAACACAAATATGCTCATCTTTTTTCTAATTTTTCATCGCGGTCTTGCTTCTGTTTCTCTTCAAGTTTCTTAAGCTTTATAATATCTGCGCCCAGTATGCGCTCAACAGTTTTTCTTCCTAGAATCGCAACGGGAGAATATGGGTACTTTCGTTTAAAAAATTTTTTAAATGCTTTTGTATTGAACATAAAAATATATACCTCGCTTAATTTTAGTGATGAGCTTTGTGTATGATTTATTTACCTTGATATCAAGATAGTTGATTTTTATCTTGACGTCAAGGCATTTTATGTTTGACTTTGCGTTTCATTTATAAATACAATTTCGAGTGGTTTTTGATCATTGTTATTTTAATACTTAAACATAATTTTTGAAAAATAAGTTGACAGCGATCAAGGGTCTTGATTTATTATTCACTTTTGCGCATGAATCTTCATGTCATCAGCTGTGTATATCACTGAAATGTTAGCGAATCTTGGTTTGGTTGCTGGCTTTTCAGGAAATTGGCTTGGCCGTTATTAAAACGGCTATTTCACCCTACGGTAAGATGATTGCTTTAGTATGCGCTAATTAGGATATAAGGAGTTCTTCATAAGTCAGATTTTGGTTTTTAGGATACCTTGGCGTGTATTTTGCTATATGCTCACTATATGTTCGCAAAAATTGAATAATAAATGAAGAATATAGCTAAAAATTTGGTCCATTTCTGTACGCAAAAACCGAAAGTTGTTTACACTATATTGGTGATTTTGGCGTTGCTTTTTACTGCGCAAATGCCGCGCATAAAAATTGATACTGATCCAGAGAATATGTTGGATGCCGAGCACCCAGCACGGTTGTTTCACAACGAAGTAAAAACGCGATTTGCCATGCATGATTCGATCGTCGTTGGGGTGGTTGATACGAGCACCGAAGAGGGTGTGTTTACACCAGATTCACTAACTGACATATATGACATAACAAAGTCAATACTGTCAATAGAAGGTGTAATTGCAGCTGATCTAATGTCTATTTCAACTGTCGACAATATTACTCAATCTGAGTCCGGGGCTATCCGTTTCGAATGGATGATGGACAAACCGCCTTCTACTTTCGATGAAAGCGCAAAAATTAGAACCTATCTAGCTAGACTGCCATTACTGCAGGACACGTTGGTTTCGCAGAATGGCAAAGCGGCTGCCATTTATGTGCCTATTAAAGACAAAAATGAAAGTTTTAAAATTGCACAGCAAATTAGAGCTAATATCAGCCAATTAAACGGCAATGCAGATTGGTACATCACGGGTTTACCGGTCGCTGAAGATCAGTTTGGTGTTGAAATGTTTATTCAAATGGGAATTTCTGCGCCATTAGCAGGACTGACTATCTTTATACTGCTGTTCTTCTTTTTTAGAAATATTCCACTTATCATCGCGCCGATGGTTGTCGCAATGGCAACTGTGATGATTACGATGGGTGCGCTAATAGGCATGGGATATACCGTGCATATCATGTCTTCGATGATTGCGATTTTCTTGATGCCTATTGCTGTCGTCGATTCAGTACATATTCTTTCTGAATTTAGTGACCGTCATAAACCGGGGGCAGATCTTAACGAGACAATTGAAGAGGTTGTTGGGCATTTATTCACGCCAATGCTATATACCTCGATTACGTCATCCATTGGTTTCTATTCACTCATGCTAACACCAATACCGCCGGTACAAATATTTGGGGGGTTTGTTGGAACGGGTATATTGCTGGCATTTTTAATCACTATCACCTTTATGCCTTCCTACTTATCCAGAATGAACAATGCGTCATTAGAGAAGTTACAATTAGTTATGCATTCGAAACAAGGCGGGAGTCGGATCGCTAAAACTGCTAAACTTCTAGGTGGTTTTGCACTCAAATTTAAGGCCTCTATAGTGCTTGGTTTCGCGGTGGTGTTCGCTATTTCGGTATGGGGAATAACGCAAATTGAAATTAACGATAACCCCGTTCGTTGGTTCAAAAAAAGTCATGAAATTCGTGTTGCAGATAAAGTACTAAATGAAAATTTTGCTGGAACTTATGACGCTTATCTCGTTCTTAGTTCAAGCCGCTCATTGTTGTCGCTTGACGATTTGTTTGCTAAGGACAAACCCGCTAATTTAAACCGTTGGGCAGCAGAGCAGATTACTCAATTATCTGGGCAACCTATGAGCGAGCAGTACCAGCAATTATTAATCAATATTGATGACAAGTTATTTTCAGACGTATCTGATACCGAAGCTGCCTATCTCAATACGATATTAGAGAACGCGGAGTCAGCCTTAAGTAAATCTAAAGTCTTCCAGTCGCCGCAGTTACTTGCGTATGTAGAATCACTACAAAATTACTTAAAAGAGTCCGGATTAATCGGGAAATCAAATTCACTTGCCGATGTCACTAAAGTAGTTAATCGAGAATTAAGATCGGGTGAGCAAAAAGATTATGAGCTGCCTAATTCCCCTCAGGCCATTGCGCAAACTCTCCTGCAGTATCAGTCATCACATCGTCCCAATGATCTATGGCATTTTGTAACGCCAGACTATCAACAAACGTTAATTTGGCTGCAAATGACCTCGGGTGACAATCAGGATATGAGTCAGGTTATTGCTTTGGTTGACGAGTTTACTCAAAAACAACCGCTACCCCAAAATATTCAATTAGATTGGGCGGGCAAAGCATATTTGAACGTTGTTTGGCAGGACAACATGGTTGCAGGTATGCTTGACAGCCTCATCGGTGCGTTTGTCATTGTGTTCATCATGATGGTAATCCTGTTTCGCTCATTAGTATTTGGCGCATTAGCTATGCTGCCGCTAACAATTACAATCACGTTTATTTACGGTCTCATTGGTGTTATTGGTAAAGATTACGACATGCCAATAGCAGTGCTGTCTGCACTGACGTTGGGTTTGTCGGTCGACTTTGCCATTCACTTCTTAGAAAGAGCCCGTGAAGTATTTAAACAAACTAATGATATTAAACAAACCTTTGACTTGATGTTCGACGAACCGGCAACTGCAATTACTCGCAATGCGCTGGTTATAGCGCTTGGCTTTACGCCACTGCTGTTTGCACCGTTAGTTCCTTACATAACAGTCGGGATCTTTTTGGCAAGCATTATGGCGATTTCCGCCTTGGTGACGTTATTAATTTTGCCAGCGGTAATGACCATGGGCAAACGTATTGTCTTTAAATAAATAAGGAAAACGATGATGTTAAAGAAAAAATTTAACGTATTTAGATTGAGTTTACGTCTCTCAATAACAGCAACGTTGATGACTGTACCGCTATTATTAGGGCCATTGCGTGCTTTGAGTGCAGACTTGAGTTCGGTTGACGTATCAAGCATTGTAAAGAATGCTGAAAAAGCCGCTTATTATAGTGGTAAAGATGGACGCTCTGACGCACGAATGATGATTGTTGATGCCCAAGACAGAAAGCAAATGCGTCAATTCACTATTTTGCGTCGAGATATCCAAGATAATGGCGATCAACAAATGATGGTGTTTTTCTCAAGACCCGCTGATGTTAAAGACACGGTATTTAGAGTGCAAAAGCATGTTGATTTAAGTGTTGAAGACGACCGTTGGTTGTACTTACCAGCACTTGATTTAGTTAAACGCATTTCTTCGGGTGACAAACGTACGTCTTTTGTAGGTTCACACTTTTTTTATGAAGACGTTTCAGGCCGCGCCATTTCAGAGGATAACTTTGAGTTACAAGAACAAACGGCTACAGCGTATCTGTTAAAAGCCACTCCTAAAGCACCTTATACTGTTGAGTTTGCATACTACGTTGTGACTATTGATAAAAAAACAAACCTACCGGTGTTGATAGATTTTTTTAAAGCTGACAATACTAATTATCGTCGCGTAGAAGCCATAAAAATTGAGGAGATACAAGGTTTTCCAACGGTCGTTCGCTCAAAAGTGAGTGACCTTGAAAGTGGTGCTTATACCTTAATGGAGTTTCGTAATATTAGTTTTGACCTTGGCATAGGCGATGATGTGTTTAGTGAGCGTAGTTTACGAAACCCACCGCGTGAATGGTTAAACTAACATGAAGTTTGGTATATCAACGCTGGCGTTTTGTTTAGGACTCTCGGGCTCTGTTTTAGCTCAGGAAGAGCAGTGGGGCATGGAAGAGTGGGGAGATGAAGAAACAGCCTCTCATCGCTTTTCTGGGTTTGTGGAATTAGCATTAGGTACTCGTTTGTCATCTGATTCAGTCATTAATACGGACATAACATTGGTTGACTTAAGAGCTCAGTTGCAATGGAACAAAGACTTTGACGCTTCTCGAGTTAAATTTACAGCCGACGTTTATTATGACGGTGTGCTTGACCAAACGAAACTCCAAATCAGGGAGTTAGCTTGGCAGGGTAGCGCAAACGCGATAGTTGAGTTGGGTGATTGGGGTAAGAAAATTGATATCAAAGTTGGCCAGCAGATACTCACTTGGGGTACGGGTGATTACGTCTTTTTAAATGATTTATTTCCAAAAGATTTTCAGTCGTTTTTTGCCGGAAGAGATGATGACTACTTAAAGGCACCCTCGTTATCAGCAAAAGTATCGTTTTTTTTCCATTGGGCTAATGTCGACGTTGTAATCACCCCGAAGTTTACTCCAGACAATTATATTAATGGTGACTACTTTTCGTTTTTCTCTCCCTTCGCAGGAGCCAATGTAGCACCTGGTTTTGATGTGACATCACCTAACAAACCCAGCTCGCCAGAATATGCAATGCGTATTTATAAAACGATAGGTTCAACCGAATATGCTGGCTATGCTTATATAGGCGCGCATAAATCGCCTGCTAGTTTTACTGAATTTGGCGAACCCTATTTCTCTAAGTTAAGAGTATATGGTGCTAGCGCCATCACGCCCTTTGCCGATGGGTTATTAAATGTAGAAATGGCATACTACGATTCAACGGGTGACGAACACGGCAGTAATCCTTTAGTGCCTAATAGTCAAAGCCGCTGGTTGATAGGTTATGAACAGGAGTTAGTGAAAAATCTCACTGGAAGTGCGCAATTATATGTAGAGCAAATAAGTAATTTTGATGAGCTAAAAGAAAGTTCACTGATTCCGGAGTTCGATCCCAATCGAAGTCGAGTTTTATTTACTCAGCGTCTTTTGTACAGAGTAATGCAACAAACACTGACATTAAACGCGTTTAACTTTTATTCCACTAGTGATGAAGATGGTTATTTAAAACTAAGCGCAGATTACAGTCCTGTTGATCAGTGGCAGTTATCCGGCGGACTCAATGTGTTTTATGGTGAAGAACGGTTTAGTTTCTTTAATCAATTTAAAGACGCAAGCAACGCATTCGTGCGGTTCAAATATTATTATTAAATTAGCTTTATTTAGGAGGCGTTATGTCAGCAGAAAGAGCGTTAACTGCATTTGCAGGCTTTACGGTGCTAGTGTCGGTTGCATTGACTTTTTGGGTGCACCCAAATTTTGTTTGGTTTACGGTTTTTGTGGGTGTAAATTTGTTCCAACAGAGCTTTACTGGTTTTTGCCCGGCCACTCTAGTTTTACGTAAAGTGTTTGGGTTTAAAACTGAAAAAGAATTAGCCGCCGGAAAATAATCCTTTGAAGCTACCTAGGTAAACACCTTTATTCTAGGCACTTTGTTGGTTAATTTTTGTTGATAAAAAGCTCGATCATTCGTATTTCAGTCCAAATTTTTGGAGTTTTCGGTATAGGGTTCTCGTGCTTACCTCAAGCATGTCTGCTAGTTTGTCAATTGGCATTTTTTGCGTTTCACATACTTGCGTCAAGTATCTTTCTTCAGCTTCATCAAGGCTAACAATGTCGTCGTTGAATGGTTGTGGCTTAGCCGGTTTAACAAATATTTGCTCTGGTAAGTCTTGGATCTCAATAACATCTTCATCTGCCAGCAATGTTGCTTGTTCGACAATGTTTTTAAGCTGTCTAATGTTCCCAGGAAAGTCATACTGAGATAACCGCTTCATAGCGGCGTTACTAAACTTTTTGTGACGCATCTCTGTGTTAGCCAAGAAATGCAGTACTAATGCTTCAATATCATCTTGTCTTTCAGCAAGTGAAGGCAGCGAAATTGGAAAGCCGGCAATTCGGTAATACAGATCCTTTCGAAATTGCCCTGACTCAACAAGGTCGAGTAAGTTTTGGTTACTAGCACAAATCAACCTAAAATCCGCTTTACGTTGCTTCAAGCCTCCAACGGTTCGATAACATTGTGTTTCCAGTAAGCGCAGCAGCTTTACCTGCATACTTAATGGTACATCAGCAATTTCATCGAAAAAGACAGTGCCACCACTGGCGACTTCAATTAAACCACTTTTTGTATGTGTTGCGCCGGTAAAAGCGCCTTTTTCATGCCCAAATAATTCTGACTCAAACAAATTTTCATTTAAGCCTGTGCACTCAATGACTACAAATGGCTGTTCAGCACGACGACTAGATTCATGCAGGGCCTTAGCAACGAGTTCTTTGCCTGTGCCCGTTTCACCTTGCAATAGCACCGCAATTTCGGACTTAGCTGCGCGATTAATTTTAGTCAGCATATTTTTGAAAGGTTCGGAGGAACCTATCATTTTATTCGCTCGCGAGTCCGTTGCAGCAAAGTTAATACGATCGAGTATTTCAAGGAATCCAATGGTTATGCCATCAACATCTTTTATTGGTTTCATCAATATGTCGCAATAAGTCTTTCCCAGCTTTGTATTATGAATATGGACAACACTGCTTGCTCGTTCTGTCTTAAGACAAGCTTGAATTGGACATTCTTCACCATGTTTATCGCAAGGAGATGTATGACCATGAGATATCTCAAAACAGCGACTACTGCCGATAACAACCTCATTGTTATAAATCGATCTATAAGCATCATTTACGGCTAATATTATATATTGAGTATCGATAAAAATAGCAGGCTTATCGATCGAATTAATCATAGCTTGCACACTGTTAATATTCATATTTGGGTAATTCATAATGACAAAGTTGGCCTATTATGTGACAAAATTAGCAGTAATTTCAAGATAGGAGATGAATACTATCAATTTGATTATTCAAATAAACAAAATCCATGGTGATTTATAGAATTGACAAGTTGCATCGTTAATTTAGGTTAAAAATCAGTTTTTATCTTATTTGCCCTATGCTCTATAAAGTACTAAAGAAACCCTAACAGTAAGGTTATTTGAACATCCAAAAAAGAACAATTACAACTGTCTACTTATTATTATGCCCAGGCATTCTAGAAACGATAGGACAAGACTTGACAGATTTTCGATACGGTTTGATAGCACATCTGTGCACAAACCAATTAACGCTTAGTTAGTGGGCTTTTTCACTTTAAAGCCATTATGGTCGACTTGATAATCGCCTTCCATGCCGAGTCCGTCAATTTCCTTTCCAGTTAATCTAGTCAGCCATTTCAAGGGTAAAATTCGCGAAGCGATATGCGTTTTAGTCGCTTGATTACCAAATACAATACGTGCTTTATTATGCATTATAGCGTTTGCAATATGCAGGGCTATTGCTTCGGGTGGAGTAGTTAAAAAGCGAGCCTTAAATTTTTGGCTTTGCTCTAATCTGGTGATATTGGTATTAATGCCGCCTGGGTGAACCAAGTGCACCTGTACTTGAGGGTGCACAAGCGCGAGTTCCGCACGCAATGACTCGGTGTAGCCACGAATAGCAAACTTACTAGCACAGTAGTCGGCTGTATTAGGAGGTGCGACCAATCCAAATATACTAGACACATTCACTAATGCTGCCCAATGGCGCATAGTTAAATAGGGAAGCGCTGTTTTACTTCCATACACCATGCCATAAAAATTCACATCCATAACACGTTTTAGGAGTTCGTCATCTGAGGCCCAAACAGGTTGAGCTGAGCCCTCAATTCCAGCGTTATTAATCACTATATCTATATGCTTGCAATAACCAAAAGCATCGTCTAAAAAAGTTTCCCAGTCGGTTTTACTCGAAACATCCAGGAAACTTTTAAATAATGTCATGCCAGGGTGAGCTGATTGTAATTTTACAGCAACAGTAGATAATGCGCCTTCATCAATGTCGCCTATTGCTACCTTGCATCCTAAATCAGCAAACAAGGTGGCAAGTGCTTTACCTATGCCCGAAGCCGCACCTGTAATCACGACTGTTTTATTAGCAAAAAAATCATGCAAAGCAGGCATAAGTCATAATCCTCTTAAACAGTTTTGGCCGATATAGTTGGCATATTACTAATAAATTTTAAAATACTACCGAAGGCACGTTGACCGCCTTGCTGTATTTTTTTATCAAAATACCAGTTACCCAGCAATGGAATATTAATATGTCCCTGAGAGCGCCAGTGCACATGCGTTTTCCCATCAACTTCAGTCAACCTGACTTCGCCAAGTTTATGGTCATAAGGAAGCGGCTTGGAATGAATTATTTTGTATCCAAGGAGGTAGGGAGGCTCAAATGCGACAATCTCTTCATGTAAGGTAGCACCCGCTGCTTGAATTTCTCTTACGGCACCTAGGCCATTAATAGCATCCTTGCCATTTTTAATAAGACTGGATTTATCAACCCCCTTAAATTGCGAATAGTTAGCATGCTCACTCAACACCTGAAAAACTTCTGCAATAGGTTTGTCGATTGTGCGTTCAACTGAAATCAAAAACATAGTGTTCCTTATTATTATTTGCTCTTTCGAATTTTAGTCGCAAAAAGAACATTGATACGGATATAGAGTGCTTGTTTTACCATCAATGTTCACCTTTGTGAATTATATTACTTAATTTGTATCACACTCTAATGCCTCTGTTTACGCCATATACAGATAAAACATACTTACAGACTGGACAATGGCAACATTCCTGTTTATTTTTAGTGGCTAACTGTAATCATTAAAATGGTAAAAATAGAATGCGACAGAAAATCGGAGTAGCGACTCTTTCACTTGGATTGGTCATGCTTTTAGCTAGTTGTGCAAAGACGCAACCAATGGCGACAAATACAATTGTAAATATCACTAGCACGCCAGCTTTGAAATATGCTTTAAAGGTAAAACAGGGCAGTCAAAAAAGTGCTTTATCTTACGATATTGTGAAGTCACTTACGGTTGAAGTTGGACCAAGAATACCAGGATCACAGGGTGATAAGCGCGCTGTTGCTTGGGCAGAAGCCAAATTTAATGAATTAGGTTTTGATAAGGTCTACAAGCAACCTGTCCGTGTTAGAAATTGGGAGCGTGGTTTTGCTGATGCGAAAGTTGTAGCACCTTTTCCGCAAGAGTTAGTTATTTCGGCGTTGGGCGGGTCTATTGCAACGCCAGAGGCCGGACTCGAAGCAAAAGTAGTGATATTTGATTCACTCGATTCACTCGCAGCTGCAGACAAGGCGACAGTTCAAGGGAATATCGTTTTTCTAAACACAAAAATGCAGCGTGACAGAGCGGGTCGGTTTTACGGTCAAGTTGTTCCAAATAGAGTAAATGGTGCGGTTGAAGCTGCAAAGCAAGGCGCACAGGCCGTTATTATTCGTTCTGTAGGCACTGACAACTCTCGCTTCGCTCATACTGGCGTAATGCGTTATGATGATAATGTTGAGAAAATCCCTGCTGGCGCCATCTCAACCGCAGATGCAGACAATTTGGAAGCGATGTTTAGCCTTCAACAAGAGATTATTTTGAATATCAATATGCAAGCAAAAGATGCGGGTTGGCAGACATCTTACAACGTCATTGGCGAATTTACAGGGTCAGAAAAACCGGATGAAATTATTTTAATATCAGCTCATTTGGATTCGTGGGATGAAGGTACAGGTGCACTTGATGATGGCGCTGGTGTTGGCATTGTAACTGCCGCTGCTAAATTAGTGAAAGAAGCTGTAGGTCAACCAAAGCGAACTATTCGGGTTATTCTGTATGCGGCCGAAGAAATTGGATTAGTGGGTGCAAATCAATATGTACGTACTAATAAAGACACATTAGAGAATATTATTTTTGCTGCAGAATCAGATTTTGGAGCTGGTCAAATATACCAACTCGATACACGTTTTGCTGATGCGGTGAGAGATGAACCTGCTGATTTGTATGCAGCGTTGAAAGCGATGGGCGTTGAACTGGGCAGCAATACCACAAATGGTGGCCCAGATGTTTCTATGTTGCCAAATTATGGCGTACCTGTGATTGCGTTAAAGCAAGATGGTACGTACTACTTCGATTATCATCATACTGCAAACGATACTTTGGATAAAATTAAGCCTGAGGATATTCAGCAGAATCAAACGGTATGGGCCATGATTACTGCTTACATGGCGATGTCTGATTTTGATCCACGCCCAGCACCAAAAAATCAGTAAAGTGGTCGTCAGCCTAAGCCCTTATCCTATTTGTCGCGATAAGGGTCGGCAAAATGCTATAGATGATTGAGTGGAATAGCAGTTTGGTTTTTGATTTTTTCCATGGCAAAGCTGGATGTAACCTCGCGCAATTCAATACCTGAAATAAAACGTTTATAAAAATGGTCATAGCCTTGCATATCAGAAACGAGGACCGTAAGCATATAATCATATTCACCACTGAGTCGATAAAAGGCGACAACTTCTTCAAAAGCTTGAGTATGGGTGGCAAATTTTTTGAGCCAGCTAGAGTCATGCCTAGCAACTTTGACATTCACAAAAACGGTCAATCCGAGATTGAGCTTTTCAGGTTGTAAAAGAGTTACCTTTTTTATAATGATCCCTGAGTCCTGCATACGCTGGATTCGTCGCCAACAAGGTGTTGTTGTCAATCCAACTTGTTCTGCAACCTCTGCGGTTGTGAGTGAAGCGTCCAGTTGAATAATTCGTAGAATTTCTTTATCAATTCGATCAATATTCACGGTTTTGTTTCTCTAGATGGGGTAATTGTTAGAATAGTATGCTAAAAAACACGTTGCTCAAAGGGGAACTTAGTAATTTATGTCCAATTGGATATGCCATTGTTGTACGACGGCAATATAGTTTGATATAAATTGTGGGGACATATTGAGGATAAAACTCTAATGTTTGATATTTTTTTAATCAGATTTCGTTTTTAATTATAATAAAGTCTGATAATTTTCGATAATTCTTCATTTATAAAAATGTCGGCAATGTCCAAGAAACCGGCCTTAGCTATTTTCTAAATTTTCATTGTCATTTTTGCTAAGAATTAGGTTTTTATCTATCGCCTTGACAGGCAAGTAAACGGCAATAGCGGACAGTCGCAGAATGTTATTGATGGGCATTGGAAAGGTAATTAACACGTCAAAGAGTTTTAAGGATCTTTTGCCGTCAACATAACCCCCTTAGCAGGAAAGCGGACATTCTTCGAAAAACCCTTTTCATTAATCAACATTCAATAAAATGAAAAATCAGCGATTAGGGCAGTTAATTCTTATGTTCAAAACGGTTTTGCATGCTGTTGTAGCTACGGCGTAATAGTATTCACAGAAAAAGTGATGATAATTATTATCAAAAAATTGGTAAGGTATTGAAAATAATAAAGTATGAAGAGTTTATTAAATGACAGTATCACGTTGTTATTATGAAGTCTTCGTAATAGAAGTTAGACGTCATAAGTATTTTTTGGAATGAAGGAATCGCTAATTAAATTTAAGGTAAGCACTTTTT
>JAWUVZ010000100.1:0-8883 GCA_034112105.1 Glaciecola sp.
ATGATAAAAAAATTTAGGTTTAAACAGAATAAAAAACTATTCATTAGCGTTGTTTTTACGGTCATAATTTTTCGTATTTTCAACCCGACATTGGTATTCGGGAAAGCCGTGTCCGAGCCGTTAATTAACCAGACTTTTAAAAGTACCTTATTACTGCACAAGGAATTTGTAGGCATCCCAAATTTGCCAGAAAATCCAGAAGTCATGCTCCAAAATATTCACTGGGCTGAAGCTCAATACGACGATTTAGAATTTAAAACAAGCTTACTTGAGACAAGTACACTTCCAATCTTACTCGCAGAGAAAGAATACGACCCGAGCTATAACACTGTTTTATTCTATTTTCATATCGACGGACAACCTGTAAATCCGGATGCGTGGGATCAAGATGATCCATTCGATCCAGTGCTGAAAGAAAAAGACGAAAATGGCGAATGGAAAATCATAGATTGGAACAAACTGAATGGAAAAATAGACGATGAATGGAGGATTTTTGCGCGCGCAGCGGCTGATGATAAAGCGCCCATAGTAATGTTCTTGACTGCTCTTAAAATTCTTAAAGCAAACAATAATATACCTAAATTTAATATAAAAGTCATTTTCGATCCCGAAGAGGAATACAGTTCAAAGGCACTATTATCTACCTTGGATAAGTATAAAGATCGCTATGCTGCGGATTTTTTCATGGTATTGGATGGTCCTGCGCACAATTCCAATAAGCCAACGGTTACTTTTGGTTGCCGAGGGATTGCAGTCGCTAGTATCACCACATTTGGTGCAAAATTGCCGCAGCATAGTGGACACTATGGTAATTATTCACCCAATCCGGTGTTTAGTTTAGCTAAGCTTTTATCCAGTATGAAAGATGAAGACGGAAGAGTGTTGATAAAGGATTATAATAAAGGCATCACATTAAGCGCCGATGTGACGACATTTTTGAATGCAGTTCCTTTTGATGCGTCTCAAGTAAACGAAGATTTAGGTATTCATTCGGCAGAGAAAGTCGGTGAAACTTATCAGGAATCATTACAGTACCCTTCATTAAATGTCAGGCAGATCAGCACTTCATGGAAAGGAAAGGGCCTAAAAACAGTCATACCTGAATATGCTACTGCCAACCTAGATGTTAGATTAGTGCCCGAAATCGATGGTGCGGCGCAGTTGCGAAAAATTAAGGAGCACATCGAGGATCGAGGATATTATGTGATTGATCGAGATCCAACAGATGGTGAAAGACACACCTACCCGAAAATCGTAAAATTCATAACATCCAACACAATAAACGCATTCAGAACTAGCCCCGATTCTGATTTTGGAAAAAAAGTCATTGCCAGCATCGCTGAAGGCTTCGGTTATGACCCAATTGCAATCAGAATGATGGGCGGAACCGTGCCTATCGTGCCCTTAATCAATAAATTGGATATTCCTACTGTTATTGTCCCAATGGTGAATATGGATAACAATCAACATAGCCCAAATGAAAATATTAGAGTCGGCAATATAAGGCAGGGCATAAGCATTTCATTGGCTATTTTAAATTCCCATTTTTAAGACCATAAATAGTTGCTTCTGTCGTGTTTGCAACGCGTTTAAGGTATTAAAAATGGTTCACATAAGTAGCAAAGTAAAATAGTCGACTATTTCTCTATCACTTATTGCTTGATGATCTGCGCCAACCTGTATTTCAATCATGTGTTTGTGTGTATTAGGAAATATTGAAAATTGACTAAAAAGTTGTAGATCCATTTTTTGGTTCAGCTGCTCGGCTTTCTTTGTCAGTTCGTTCAGATCACCTTCAAGGAAAACAAGAAAGCCATTTGTTTGTGGGGCGTTGACCTCTAGTTGAGTAAAGCGTGTTAGCAGCCTAGCAATTTCGGTTGCGCGAGTTACAAACGCAGGTATATGTTTGAGTCGGTTATCTAAACCGTCTAAAGCGCCGATGACCATAGGAAATGATGTGAAAGCATTACCACCTAATCGATTTCGCCACACTTTACAAGCGTCTATAAAGTCAGTCTCACCGGCTAAAATAGCTCCGCCTATTGCGCCAAGTCCTTTGTACATAGACACATAGACTGAATCAAATAATTCACTAATATCTGCCACCGATTTTTGATAAGCACAAGCTGATTCCCATAAGCGAGCGCCATCCATGTGAAAATGAATTTGTTCAGATTTACACCAATAACTCATTGTTTCTAAGTGCTTCCATGGGGTTAGTTTAAAACCTGCACGACGAATAGGTAACTCAATTGAAATGGTCGCAAACTTTTCTTGGATTGCTTGAATATCGTTGATATCAAAAGGACTGTCGCAACCTCCGATAGGAATACCATTTAATCCCATGACGGTTTGATAAGCGTCATCTTCATCTAAAACTATGTGCGACATCGAATGCAGCACAACATTGTTATTGTTCCGCTGCTCACAGGATGCCTTTAGGGCGCAAAGTTGAGCAATCGTGCCTTTTGGGAAAAACAAGCTTGCCGGCTTGTTTAGCAGAGTAGCAACTCGCTTTTCAAGCTCAACGACTCTGCCTTGCTGGTTGTAAATATCGATCGGGCCATCAACATATTTAGATGCTTGTAATCGAGTTAACCAGTCTTCTTGTGAGTAGATTGGCATTCCAAGTCTTCTCATTTTTTTCTCCCAATGAGCATATAGCTAACTGCAGTCTTTTGTTTAAAGGTAATGAGAATAAGCTGTATATTTTCATTACCTTCTTTCACGGTGCGGATCTAAAAACATCGTCCTTTAGCAGACTCAATTATCATACCATTACAAAAAACACGGCTTAAAATAGTTAATGATAAAAATGTATCAGAAAAGCGCATACATAAGATAATAGTTTCAGGCTATAATTGAAACAGAGCAATATCAGCATTGATAGATTGAGAATATATATATGAACCGTCGTAAAAAAAGTAATCAGATTTTAAAAGCACGCGCTAAAAAGGCAAATATTAAATTGTCTGGCAACAGTAAGCCCAAGTATATTAGTAAAGCCGATAGGGACATATTAGCCATTGAATCTCTTGAATCGACTGAAGACACAAATTCCGTGTCTGAGAACTTATCCTAATACCTAATTTTTATAGCGCTTTGGACATAGATTAGTATATTTTCTTTTTTTGCCAAAATTATAATGACTTGCGTCATCACTGCTTACCCCCTTTCTTATTAAATTTTGACCTATGTCAAACACCCAACACAAGTTCAAGTAAAATATTGAATAACTTCTATTGTTGGATATGTTCATCCTAAGGGGGCGAGGGCAGCCAGTGCAGGAACCTATATTTTATATGCAACGCATATTGTGGCAATGTCGCCAGCCACAAATTTTGCTCGGTATCTATTGCTTCATCTTTGAGTTTTCAAACTCAGGGGGAGGCGTGTTTGGTATTGTTGATAACAGTACGAAGTCTAATACAAGGAAGGACAATACAGTGAGCGCCCTTCAGGCTTTAGACCTCAATTTTGGAACAAGTTGACAGAGTTACTTTATTCCCTTAAGTTCTGTGTAGGGCGAATCAGGGAACTTTCGTTGTAAGTAAAATCTCCACACATAACTAATATATAAGCTGTTGAAAAAATTTATTTTTTATAAAAAATAGATTAACAGAGAACAGCAGAAAATAATAATAATAGGAATTACAACATGAAAACGCAAAAGACAATCATAGCAACGGCTATGGCATTAGTATTTTCAGGTATATCGATCGCGGGGCATTCTATGGCACAGGATGTCGCAGAACAAAACATTAATGTTGAAAAAATTGCGGTGCTGGGTACGCGTGGTGCACCCAGAACTGTGACTGATTCACCAGTGGCAATTGATGTGTTCTCCGGTGAGGAATTCACTGCAAATGGTAACACTGCAGACATAACTGATAATCTTAAATCATTGGTGCCATCTTTCACTGCAACTCCTGCTACAGGTGATGGCAGCGCATTTATCCGTCCTACTTCATTACGTGGTATGGCACCAGACCTAACTCTTGTTTTAGTTAATGGTAAACGTCGTCATCGCTCGTCTTTGGTTCAGTTTTTTGCACCCGCAGCCGGAAATGGTGCACATGGTGTAGATATTGGAATGATCCCAAGTATCGCGCTTAAAAGTGTTGAAGTGCTGCGCGATGGTGCTGCTGCGCAATATGGTTCTGATGCCATTGCCGGAGTAATGAATTTCGAGCTTAAAGATGCTAGCGAAGGTGGCAGTGTTGTTGGTCAATATGGTGAATTTTTTGAAGGTGAACAAAGCTGGATAGTAGGAGCTAATGCTGGTTTTGCATTAGGCACTGAAGGTTTTTTCAATATCAGTTTTGAAACTAATGATAATGATGCGCTTTCTCGTGGTATACAGCGACCTGATGGACAACAACTGATTGATGATGGTGTACAGGGTGTCGGTTCTGACTCTCCTTTTGGCGATGCACCTTTGGTCCAATCTTGGGGCCGTCCTGAAACTAGCGGCACACGAATGGCTTTCAACTCTGGATATGCAGTCGGCGATTTGGGTGAGCTATATATGCACGGCGGTTATGCTGACACCGATGGTCGTTATCGCTTTTTCTACCGTAATCCTGGTCATAGTACGCTAACTAATGTGACAACACTGCCTGCGGGCTATACTCCTTTTCTTGATGGCGCACAGAAAGACACAAGTGTTGTTGCTGGCCTGAAAGGTGAGACTAGTTCTGAGCTGACCTATGATTTAAGTGTTGGTTTTGGTAAAAATGAACTGGCCTACTTTTTGAATAATACAGTTAATACTGGTCTTGTAGATAATGGTCAGCCAGGTCAACGTGATTTTGATATGGGGGGTTATGAGCAAGAAGAATTAAACTTTAATGCCGACTTCTCTATTCCTTTAGCTGACGATATTTTCCTTGGTTTTGGTGCAGAATGGCGTGAAGAAACGTTCATTACTGTAGCGGGTGAAGCTGCTGCTTTAATTGGCGCCGGTCCAAGTGGTATGACTGCGGTAACACCAGCGGATGCTGGCGAATTTAGTCGTGACAATATTGCCTTATATGTCGATGCAGAATACGACATATCAGACGATTTATTGTTGCAAGGTGCTCTTAGATATGAAGACTTTTCAGATTTTGGCGGTACAGTAAACGGTAAGATAGCAAGTCGCTATAACATGACTGACGATTTTGTCATTCGTGGTGCCGTATCTACAGGCTTCCATGCTCCAACCCCGGGTCAAGCAAATGTAACTACGATTATTACTACCTTTGACGGCTCAACTGGTGCACAGGTTGAGGAAGGCTTAGTTAGAACTGATAATCCTCAAGCTATCGCAAACGGTGCAAAAGAACTTAAAGAAGAAGAGTCAGTTAGTCTTAGTTTAGGATTTACATACAGCGGGTTTGACAACGGTAACTTGGCGGTCGATTTATATAAAACTGATGTGGATGACCGTATTTATCGTACAGGCGATATCTCGGTGTCTTCAGGTGGCACTGTATCATTCTTTACTAACGCACTAGATGTAGAACATCAAGGTCTTGATATAGTCTACACAACTTCAATGGATTGGAGTGATGCAGCTCAGAGCAAGTTTACATTTGCCTATAACTACAACAAGATTGACGTGGTAGGCCAAGCAAGCGTGAATGGCATTCAACCAGTTAGTGATAGCTCAGTAGAAGATATTGAAAATAACTATCCTGAAAATCGTTTCGTAGCGACTGCTGTTACTGACTTTGGTGAAAATTATCAGCTTATGTTACGAGCTAATTTTTATGGTGAGCACTATGATGAGCGCGGAACAATCAATGATCCATCATCTCCATCAGCACTAGTCGGTTCGGTCATGTTCTTTGATATGGAATTTAATTACTTCGCATCAGAAGACATTACGTTAACAGCTGGTGTATCTAATATCTTTGACGAGTACGTTGATGAAATTGGTGAGCCGAATGCGAATCGTTTGAGTGTTGGTCTACAATATCCGCGCAGAACTCCGGCAAACTACGAAGGTGGTTCTTGGTATTTGAGAGCTAAATACCAGTTCTAATCCTTTAAAGAATAACCTACTGGTCAGGACTCTGACCAGTAGGTTCAGCTTTCCAGATGTTTTAATTTACCTGATAGTTGAAGCTTTTTTGCTACTTTTACAAACGCCTCAGCGGCCGGGGATAAGTGATTTATATTTTGAACAGCTAAACTGATCTCCCTTTTTACAATAGGGATCAAGGGTTTTACGACGTAAGACCCTACTTTTCCTTGATTCCCAATAGGTATTGAAAGCTCTGCTGTAACTGAAACCCCTACACCAGACGACACCATCGACAACATGCTCATTATCTGAATATTGTTATATTGAATATTTGGAAAAAAACTTGACCGTTTAAACAGTTCTAGCACTATTTTTCCGGTAGTTCCTTCCGTTAATATGAAGGGAAATTGACATAGGTCTTGTAACTCAACTGCAGATTTTGCCGCTAACGGATGTTCCTCAGATACCACCACAGCCAGCTTATCCGTTGTCAGATAAATATGATCTAACTCTTGATCCGGCATAATAATACAGCCTAAATCCACCTTACGATTTGCGATCCATTCTTTTACCAGATGATCTTCGCCTTCTTCTACATAGACCTTTATATTCGGATGGATTCGCTGATATTCTCGCAAAATAGTGGGTAGTAAGCGCGTAGAAAAAGAAGGGCCAAATGAGCCTATTTTCAATATACCTTGCTGCATATTTTTCGTTTCATTGGCGGTTTGCTGGATTGACTCAAGCAATCCTAAAACAGAGTGGGCTTTAGCTAATATTTTTCCCCCAAAGTCAGTGGGTACGATCTCGGCTTTGCCGCGCATAAACAACGAAACACCTAATTCTTTTTCGGCTGATTTTATTGCATGTGATACTGCTGACTGACTGATGCCAAGTAATAGCGCCGCTGTTGTGAAACTCTTAGCTTGTGCAACGGTAACAAATGCCTGAAGTTGTGCTGATGTCATGAGTAATCGCTCATTATACTATGTCAGTAAAGTTGAATTATAAATAATAAGGTTAAATAAAAACAGGAATATATTACTTATGTATCGTCAAATCACTCCATCGAGTACTTTATTGTTAAATGAACAATCGGCAGCTATCGAAAAAAATGGCAAGCAGGTATTTCGGTTTGGTTTTGGCCAATCACCATTTCCGATTTCTCCGGTGCTTAAACAGGCACTGATAGAAAATGCGGACCGCAAAGAATACACTCAGGTGCAGGGTTTGGAAGCCTTACGAAAGCAAGTTGCCCAATATCACTCTGCCTTTGAGAAACGGCCAATTGGTGCTGATCAAGTTTTTATTGCGCCAGGCTCAAAAGCATTACTGTATACCATTATGTGTGCTTATACAGATGCTGCCGTATTAATCCCTGCGCCAGCTTGGGTATCATATGAGCCACAGGCCAAGTTATTGGGCCATGCTACGTTTATGATGCAAACTAGCTTTGCTAAACGTTACAGAATAACGCCCGATATTCTTGAACAAACCTTAAGTGAGGCGGCAAAAAATTATAAAAGCTTACTGGTTTTCTTAAACAGCCCAGGTAATCCAGATGGCTTATGTTATTCAGATCAGGAACTTAAAGCATTGACTGCTGTTTTAAGTCGGTTTGGGGCTAAAGTCATATCAGATGAAATTTATGCTCCGCTACAACATGATAATCAGCATGTCAGCATTGCAAAACACTACCCACAAGGGACCTTTGTGACTTCAGGCTTATCAAAGTGGGCGGGGGCAGGTGGATGGCGATTAGGTATTGCAATTTTGCCACAAAATTACGATACCCAATTAAAAGAGTCTATGCTTGGGATCGCATCAGAAACCTATTCTTGTGCGTCATCTCCTATACAATACGCGGCGATAACTGCCTATTCCGACAACGCAACAATGCATCAATATGTGGAGAACCAAAGAGTCATTCTAAAAGCTATTGGCGGGCATATTCATAACGCGCTAGTTGGAGCGGGGTTGAATGCACACGCTCCTGAAGGTGGCTTTTATATTCTGCTTGATTTCACGCAGTATCAAGAAACATTAAATAATATGGGAATTTACACTGATACAGAAATCTGTAGTAAAGTCCTCGCAGGCACTGGCGTTGCTCTGCTACCAGGGATATCTTTCGGCTTACCGCCAGAGGCATTATGTGCTCGCCTTGCCTATGTCGATTTTAATGGTAAACAAGCCCTTGATGATATCAACGAACATGGTTGGTCAGAAAGCTTGACTGCAAAGCATTCTCAAAAAATGTCGACTGGAATTCAAAACTTAGGGAACTACCTTAAACAATTAGTGCAGGCTAACTAATTAGCGGTAATTTTAGTAGTTATTTAATTGGACCCAGGAGCCGATTTTTTATCCAAGTATGTTAGGTTTTTTTGAATAATCGAGCGCTTTGTATTTAGCAGTTGCAATACAATTCTTAGGCAATACAATACCGCTGAGAGGGTTTGTCATACAAATAAATAAGAGGGAAGTAAATGAGCAGTATCCCGTTACTTGATGGAGGCATGGGGCAAGAATTATTGCGCAGAAGTTCACGTGCGGTAACGCCTATGTGGTCTGCTGACATCATGTTGAATGAGCCAGTGCTTGTTCGAGATCTGCATCATGAGTTCATCGATAGTGGTGCGCGTGTAATCACGCTTAACACTTATACTGCAACACCTCAGCGCTTAAAACGAGAGAATCAACTTTCTCAATTAGCTCCGCTTCATCAGCGAGCCATGAATGCAGCGCGAGAGGCGATTGACTTGGCTCAGTGTAATCAGGTTAAAATAGCAGGCTGTCTGCCACCATTAGTTGCTAGCTATCGGCCAGAAGTGTCCCTGTCGTTCGATGACTCATTAGCTACCTACCGTCGC
>JAWUVZ010000101.1:0-44116 GCA_034112105.1 Glaciecola sp.
AGTAAGTTCATGAACTTCCATCCCACGGTATTCAGCGACGGCAACGGATAGAGCGCGAGAAGCAACTTCATTTATTTCAGCTACGATCTCTTTTTTTGCTGCTAAGCCTAATGCCACTGAGTTCACCTTCTTAAAATCTGAATCAAGCTTGAGCCTTTCGACCTTTACCTTCATCAGTGTTTACAGATTGATACTTAATATGCTGGATGAAAACATCTGAAACATATTTTGTACCGCTCTACGGTGTTCATTCCCAGAGAGTCTGAGTTGAAACCACCGTCTGCGCAGGTAGTATTAAGCTATGGCATTCGCTTCTTTCGAAGTGTGTGAAAGTTCTCTTACCTCTTTCACTGCCCAGCGCCTGCGGTCTTGGACGGGAGTTGACTTACACTTTTGGCGTAAACAACTCCAACCCACAACCTTAAGGAGAAAAACTAGTTAAGCTTTTTGAACTAACGAACTCTGGTTTACAACAACACCAGCGCCCATTGTTGTGCTTAAACTAACTTTTTGTATATACGTTCCTTTAGCAGAAGAAGGCTTCGCTTTCTTCAATGCTTCTAGCAATGATTCAAGGTTTTCTTGAATATGGTTTGCTTCAAAAGCAATTTTACCAATGCTAGCGTGGATGATACCGTTCTTATCGTTACGATATCTAACCTGACCGGCTTTTGCATTTTTAACTGCAGTAGCGACGTCTGGAGTAACCGTACCCGTCTTAGGGTTAGGCATAAGGCCACGTGGACCAAGGATTTGACCTAGAGTACCAACTACACGCATCGCGTCTGGGCTAGCAACAACTACGTCGAAATTCATTTCGCCTTTTTTAACTAATTCAGCAAGGTCTTCCATACCAACGATGTCAGCACCTGCAGCTTTAGCAGCTTCAGCATTTGCACCTTGGGTGAATACAGCGACTCGAACGTCTTTACCAGTGCCGTTTGGCAGTACAGTTGCACCACGAACGTTTTGGTCAGATTTGCGTGCATCGATACCCAAGTTAATTGCTACGTCAACACTCTCTGAAAACTTAACAGTCGCAAGTTCTTTAAGCAGTGCCACCGCTTCATTAATTTCGTATTCTTTACTTGCGTCAACTTTCTCAGAAATGTTGCGCATTCTTTTAGATAATTTAGCCATTCTATTAACCCTCTACTACCAAGCCCATACTACGAGCAGAACCCGCGATGGTGTTTACGGCAGCTTCTAAACTAGCAGCTGTCAAATCAGGTTCTTTTGTTTTTGCAATCTCTTCAAGCTGAGCGAGAGTAACTTTACCCACCTTCTCAGTATTAGGACGACCAGAACCACTCTTGATACCAGCAGCTTTCTTAAGTAAGAAAGACGCTGGAGGAGTCTTTGTAATGAATGTAAATGAACGGTCTTCATATACCGTAATTTCTACTGGTACTGGAGAGCCTTTTTCAAGTTCTTGTGTTTTCGCATTGAATGCTTTACAGAACTCCATGATATTTACACCATGTTGACCTAGTGCAGGACCAACCGGTGGACTCGGGTTTGCAGCGCCTGCCGCAACCTGTAGCTTAATTAAGCCAGTGACTTTCTTCGCCATTATATGTACTCTCTATTAGTGGGTATAACGCCTTAAAGATACAGAGAATATCTTCTCAAACGGCTTCCCGATGCATAAAAAAGGGCGCAAAGTATAGGCTTTTGATGAATTAAATACAAGCGTTAATTCAAGTTTATTTTACACTAGCCTACTCACTCACAACCGACACCCAAATAGGGATTAACTTGCATTTACCGTGTATTATTCTGTGCAATTATAACCCCAGAAATAAGCGCAATGTGCTGCTAACTAAATGAAATTAGCAACAAATATAACTATTATCAATCGATATAATATCATTGTATCTGCAAAGCGTAATCTGTTTATAACGAAAAAAAGCCACCTATTTATTATTAGGCAGCTTTCTATTTTTGCTAAATTTAGTCGTTAGCCTTTTGGCATAATTACGGTATCTATCACGTGAATAACACCATTTGACGTTGTAATGTCTGTTGTAATAACGTTTGCGTCGTCAACTTTAACACCATCGTCGCTCACTGTTACAGTAATGCTTGAACCTTCTAACGTTTTAGCAGAGTCTACCTTTACTACGTCAGCGGCCATTACTTTTCCAGAAACCACATGATATGTCAAAATTTCCACTAGCTTAGCTTTATTCTCTGGCAGCAATAGAGACTCAACCGTTCCGGCAGGCAATTTTGCAAAAGCTTCGTTGGTGGGAGCAAACACAGTTAATGGCCCCTCAGCTTTCAATGCATCAACTAAACCTGCTGCTTTCACAGCTGCAACCAACGTAGAGAAATCGCTATTACTAGCAGCTGTATCTACAATGTCCATCTTTTTGCCATGATGATCAGCCATTGCGCCGGCTGAGAACACGACAGACAGTACAACTGCCGAAACCAATTTCATTGTGTTACTAATTACGCTTTTCATAATTCATCCTTAAGGGAAAGTTGTAGTTAAGTTGAGCACGAGAATTCGTACTGCTGCTATGTATACAAAGCAATGTCGCAGATAGTTTGTTTATTACAATTATTTAATAAAGCGATCACAATCAGAGCAACTTGAAACGGCTTAGTTGATATTTAAGAATAAATAGATAAAAAAAATCCAGCAATTAAGCTGGATTTTTTTAGTTTGAATGACCGTAAAAAATTAACCTTTTTCTACTTGTCCAAATTCTAACTCGACAGGTGTTGAACGGCCGAATATCAATACAGAAACTTTTAAGCGGCTCTTTTCGTAATCGACTTCTTCAACCACACCATTAAAGTCTGCAAATGGACCTTCGGTAACGCGAACAACTTCGCCCGGCTCGAACAATGTTTTGGGTCTTGGCTTATCAACGCCTTCTTGCAAGCGATTCAATATAACATCTGCTTCTTTCTGAGTTATTGGCATAGGACGGTCTGACGTGCCGCCAATAAAACCTAGAACTCGTGGAATACTTTTCACTAGGTGCCAAGAATCTTCGTTCATTTCCATTTGCACTAAAACGTAGCCCGGAAAAAATTTCCGCTCAGATTTACGTTTTTGTCCAGCACGCATTTCCACTACTTCTTCGGTTGGCACTAAGATTTCACCAAAGTAATCCTCCATACCGTGCATTTTGATATACTCGAGCAGTGTTTTTTTAACGCGACCTTCGTATTGTGAAAACGCTTGTACTACATACCATTTTTTGTCAGACATGTTTACACTCCGATGTTAGTAATTAAGCCAATTACCCAAACTAATACCATATCAATTAGATATAACATCACACCAACAACTGCGGTAGCTAAGAGAATAATAAGTGTCATCCGATTTGCTTCACTGCGGCTAGGCCAGATGACCTTGCGAACTTCAGTGCGCGCATCTTTTGCGAAGATTAAGAAATTACTGCCTTTTTCAGTGGTTGAAGCAATACCTAGAGAAATGACAACAATGGCAACAGCAGCAAGCGCTCTGTATAACACCGAAATTTCTTCGTAAGCACTATATGCATAAACCAAACCACCTAAAAGGGCGACCACTACAATCCATTTTACCAAGTCTAACGGATTAGACGCGTTTTCTGCCTTTTCACTCATGAGTGTTACCCTAAACTAGCCACGCTTACAAATCGCGAGCTATTAATTAAATCGTTATGTCGGACCTATGCCACTATAAAAAGTGGCAGGGGTGGAGGGACTCGAACCCCCAGCCATCGGTTTTGGAGACCGCTGTTCTACCAATTGGAACTACACCCCTAAATCCGTGCGATACATTTTTCAGTTACAATTCCCTTGTGATGTTGTGTTCTTAAAAGGAAGTCATCAGCGTCATAAGGGAGGGAGCAGTATTATACTCATGCAACCAAGTTATACAAGTACCTTGCACCGCTTAGTTGCACTAATCGAGCAAATTACTTGTATATTAGACTGAGACACCATTTTTAATGTGTGGATAGCGTTCAAAATATCAACTATATTCCGATTATAAATGCAGTATGACTCATTGTTGCGTAAGCGAAAATCTGCGCTATCGAATTCCATTAATTCACAGTGTAAATACAAATATCGGCAGGGTCATGAGTCAAATATTTAGTATAAGTGCTAGTCGACACCAATAAAGCCACCTGTTTGATGTGCCCATAACTTGGCATAAATCCCATTTTTTTCGAGTAACTCTTGATGATTGCCTGACTCAACAACCTTGCCCTTGTCGAGCACTAAAAGCCTGTCCATTTGAGCAATAGTGGATAATCGGTGAGCAATAGCTAATACAGTTTTGCGTTGCATAACTTGATCTAGACATTGCTGAATTGCAGCTTCAACTTCTGAATCCAGTGCCGACGTTGCTTCATCTAAAATTAAAATAGGTGCATCTTTCAGCATAACTCTGGCAATTGCAATTCGTTGCCTTTGGCCACCGGATAGCTTAACACCGCGCTCTCCAACATGAGCATCATAGCCGGTTCGGCCTTTAGCATCACTTAGTGACAAAATAAACTCATGCGCCTCAGCTTGTTTGGCTGCATTGATCATGTCTTTATCCGTTGCATCAGTGCGCCCATAAATAATGTTGTCACGCACACTGCGATGCATCAAGGAAGTATCTTGAGTGACCATACTAATATGCCGGCGCAAACTCTCCTGCGTAACATCAGTAATACCTTGTCCGTCGATAGCAATTTTACCTGACTGAATATCATAAAAACGCAGAAGTAAGTTCACTAAAGTTGACTTTCCGGCACCAGAACGACCGACTAGTCCGACTTTCTCACCCTCTCGAATACTAATATTTAGATCGTCCAATACTTTTATTTCGGTATTGTTTTTGGCGACATAAGCAAAATTGACATCTTTGAATTCAATACCACCGCCCTTAATTTTCAGAACCGGTGCATCATTTTTATCCTCAATAGTCGCAGGCATTGCCAACGTATTAATACCATCTTGAACGGTACCAATGTTTTCAAATAACGAAGAAACTTCCCACATTATCCACTGCGACATGCCGTTTAAACGCAAGCTCAGGCTAACAGCTATAGCAATATCACCTGGCGATACTGCACCGTTTACCCATAAGTAGATTGCTAGTGCTGACACTGCAAAAACTAATAAGGAATTACTTGCCCAAACGCAAGCCTGCAATACAGTAACCAACCGCATTTGCGGATAGACCGTTTGTAGAAATCCATCCATTCCCTCTCGCGCATAGTCTTCTTCACGCTTATTATGCGAAAACAATTTGACCGTCATAATATTAGTGTAACTGTCAATGATTCGACCGGTCATGATAGAGCGAGCGTCGGCTTGTTTTTGTGACACGGCTTTCAACTTGGGGAGGAGCGCTCGAAGAATAACCACATACACCACAAGCCAAATAATTAATGGTACACTTAAACGCCAATCTGTGGAGAAAACTAATACGATAATACTGATAAAATAAACACAGATATAAACCGCAAGGTTCATGATTTTCATGACTGTCTCGCGCACAGACAGTGCAGTTTGCATTACCTTTGTAGCAACACGGCCTGCAAATTCGTCTTGATAAAAAGATAAGCTTTGACCCAGTAGATAGCGATGCGCTTGCCAACGAATCCGCATCGGAAAATTACCCAATAAAGATTGATGAGTTAGCGCCGATTGAAGAATAACGAGCGCGGGTAGAAAAACCATGACTACCAGTCCCATCCAAATCAAGCTGTTCATTTCTTCCGCAATAAACGTGGCTTTGTCGCGCGTTGCAAACCAGTCAACAAGCTGTCCCATATAGCCAAACAAGGACACTTCTAAAATTGCTACTACGGCACTAATGACCGATACCGAAATAAGTACTTTCCACATGCCAGCAGAATAATAACGGCAAAATGCAATGAAGTCTTTAGGGGGCTGCTCGGGTGGACTTTCTGGAAACGCTTTGGTTAGATTTTCAAAGAATGAAAACATGCTCTCTCTTTATTTAATTGGATGCGAAATAGGTATTTGAATAGCGAATAACCGTGATTTTTTATCTCATTCCGTAGTCAAAATATCGGTAATCTACATCAACTCGGATATTTGTAGCTAAATACGCCTATATTGGTGAATGTTTTTTATAATGGATTCCGCTCGGTTCAACTTGATTTGCTGCATTAGCATCACTGAATTGCCATTATAATGGTCCAAAATAGGCACTAAGCGACTAAATAATCGCAGTCTCCATTATACTGACTATTCGCCATTTAGACACCGAACATAAAAAACGGGTGAATAAACCCAGCAATAGTTTCATTTTTTTAAACAGTTCATATGATGTTATGAACGCATAAAAAAGACAATTTAATGGTAACAATCTGTCCTCTTTGTTATCGCGATTATAGAAATTTTGCGAACAACCCCACAATCCAATATATAACAATACCGAACTGAATTAAAAACAGCACAAATCTAGCTTGAATAGCGATATTAGAGGTTGATACTAAATGTACCATTGATTGGCCCAATCTTGCGGCTAATAATATATACGCAAGACCATTGGTAATAGCCGCCGAATCGGTTGCAATAGCCAACAAAAGAACGCCGCCGATAAAGCTAAAACACTCAACACAATTTGCCTGTGCGCGAGTAAGCCTGTTACCAAAACCGGGTACATCCGAGCCGTCAGATTGAAATTTAAGCCCTTTAAATTTGCCACTCTGTGACAAATAACTGCGATATAATGCTAATGTTAACAACAATAATAACGTCCAACTTATGTAGCCTAACAACACAATAATTGACGCGTTCATATCTCTTCCTTTTTCGTTAATTTACTATTCTGATAAAGCATGCTAACAGTATATGCTTGAAATACCGTCTAATACCGACCAAAACCAATACAAAACTGCCTAACCAGTTAAATAACAGTAAATTCAACAGCGTAATTAACACTCTAAATCACTATTAGTTACAATCCCAAATTTGAATAACTTTAGTCTTAACCAAAATAGAGGCAATTAATGTTACAAGTTATTTCAATTTGGTGTTTGTAGTTGATTCTTTTTACTTTGGCTTTAAGCTAGTGTAGGTCAAAAGAACAGAATTACAGGACAAATAGATGAAATATATTAAAAAGGCACTATTAAGCATTAGCATAGCGATTGCAGTTGGTGCTTGCACACCTGCTAAACAAACAGCAGAAACAGCCTCAGTAGCCGCTGAACAAGAAGTGGTAATGAAATCTGGCATACTTAACGAGAACATGGACTTGAGCGTTAAACCCGGTGATAACTTTTTCAATTATGTGAATGGTACATGGTTGGAAAAAATAGAAATCCCTGCAGATAAAGCCTCTTACGGAAGCTTTGCAATTTTGGCAGATGAAGCACAAGAGCATGTTAAGGCTATTATTGATACAGCATCACAAGGCGACTATCCTGTTGGTTCTGATGAGCAGAAAGTAGGCGACATGTATAGTGCATATATGGATATTGAAAATCGCGATAAAATAGGTGTAAAACCATTAAAATCCGAGTTTGATAAAATTGCTGATATTGCTAGCTACGATCAACTCGTCGAATATTTCGCCTATTCAGTTAAATATGGTTACGGCACACCCGTCAGTTTCTTCCAATATGCTGACTTTAAGTCACCCAACGAATATGCACTCTATGCATGGCAAGCTGGTATTGGTTTACCTGACCGTGAGTACTATTTCAAAGAAGACGAAGACGGCAAGAAGATTCTTGCTGCATACCAAGCCCATATTGAAAAAATGTTTACACTAGCTGGCCTAGCAAATGGTCTTGAAAACGCTGAAATGTTGTTAGCACTTGAAACTAAAATTGCTCAACAACACATGAAAAAAGAACAGTCCAGAAACTGGGCCGAAAACTATAACAAATTAAGCATGGAAGAATTAAAGGCCCTAATGCCTAATTTTAACTGGAGTGCGTTCGTAAAAGCGTCTGGTTTTGATATGCCTGACAGTATAATAATCATGCAAAATGACTTCTTAGCTGGCATAGATAAAGTGATTGCTGAAACCTCACTTGACGATTGGAAGTCATTTTTACAGTGGGGCGTGATTAATTCCTCCGCTGGTTCATTGAACATGGAAATGGATCAAGCCAATTTTGATTTCTACAGTACCGTTTTATACGGCGTAGAGGAGCAACGCCCAATGTGGCGCCGCGGAACCGGTTTACTAAATAGCACCTTAGGTGAAGTAATTGGTAAAGTTTACGTAAAAAAACACTTCCCGCCTGAAGCAAAACAGCGCATGCAAGTCATGGTTGATAATCTTATTTCAGCTTATGAAGTGAGTATTAAAGAACTGGATTGGATGACAGATGAAACACGTATTCAAGCTCTTGAAAAATTGTCTAAGTTTACTGTAAAAATTGGTTACCCCGATAAATGGAAGGACTATTCCGCATTGCAAGTATCTGCCAACGACTTGTTCGGTAATTTACGCAATGCTGCAGATGTTACTTACGCTGAAGAATTAGCGAAGCAAGGTAAGCCTGTCGATAAAACTGAATGGGGTATGAATCCACAAACGGTAAACGCTTATTACAACCCAACTGCAAATGAAATTGTGTTCCCTGCTGCAATATTACAACCACCTTTCTTTGATTTAAAAGCCGAGGATGCCGTTAACTACGGTGGTATTGGTGCAGTTATTGGTCACGAAATTGGTCATGGTTTTGATGATTCTGGCAGCACATTTGACGGTGACGGTGTGTTACGTAATTGGTGGACTGACGCTGACCGTAAAGAGTTTAAGAATAGAACAGGCAAACTTGTTGACCAATACAATGAATTTGAACCGTTGGAAGGTGTCTTTGTTAATGGCGAATTTACATTAGGTGAAAATATTGGAGATCTTGGTGGCATAAGCATCGCGCTTAGAGCATACCAAATGTCATTGAATGGCGCAGCGTCACCTGAATTAGATGGTTTTACAGGTGAGCAACGTGTTTTCCTTGGATTTGGTCAAGTATGGGCCGGTAAATACCGTGATGAGGCCTTAAAAAGCCAAATCAATACTGACCCGCACTCTCCTGCTCAATTCCGTGCGAATGGGTCGGTTCGTAACGTGCCCGAGTTCTATACTGCATTTGACGTGATGCCAACTGATGCGCTTTATCTTCCAGACGAAGAACGTGTGAAAATTTGGTAATTGCTCACCTATTGATAGTTATTAATTTGCGAACTTTAAAGCCGCAAACCTAGTGCTAAAGATACTAAAAAGGGGTCTATATAATGTAGGTCCCTTTTTTTTAGTACTTGTTAAATTTTGTATATCAAATAATCGCTGGTTGACAATAAGTTGTTATATTTCTTAACAATATACTTCATGTGCTCCCTAGTTATATGCAAGGTTATTAATTTAAAAGTAAACGATCGACACCGTTAAAATCAAACGTTATATAATAACAGTAATGCAACTATTTACTTCACACCATTTTAGAAAGCACCGATCACTGTTGAAATATTTACTGGTGGTTGTAGTCTTGTTCTCTGTTTTTGCTCAATGGCATAATTCAGCTCACGCCTTACAAAGTGAGCCTCAATGTCAGTTATGCCTGAGTTCTTTTGAATTTGAGCATTCTTTACCCATTAACGTTAAATTTTTTGAGACTTTACAAAAATCCTTTACTCCCATCAACTTAGACTACTGCTCTTTTCAATCATTATTAAATACCCACTTTGGTAATAGAGATCCTCCTCTAGTTATTTGAAACTCATTCCGTAAAACCCGTTAATGCCGAGTATCTTCTGATAGCTCAGTGAGTTTTGATTTGTAATTTAGAGAAAAAATATAATAAAAGTAATATATTCTTCGATCGTTCTAGCGGTCTGCGCAGCGCTAACTCCGACTGCAGATGCTGCAGATAAAAAGATCCAAAAAGATGAAAATGATATAGAAAAAATAGTGATCATGGCATCGCCTTTCCGGCGCACGATACTGGAATCGAGTGTGCCTGTAACAATTCTAAGTGGAGAAGAGTTAGATCAAAATCAGGCCGCAACTTTGGGTGAAACACTCAAGAACGTGCCAGGGGTGCATAGTTCGTATTTTGGTCCCGTGGCAAGCAGTCCTATTATACGTGGTGTAGACGGTCCTCGTATTAAGGTCTTACAAAATGGCTTAGGTGCCTCTGATGCATCGCGCGTTGGACCTGATCACCAAGTATCTACCGAAACTTCCACAGCAAGCCAAATTGAGATCCTTAGAGGACCAGCTACCCTTTTATATGGCAGCGGTGCAATTGGTGGTGTCGTAAATGTGGTTGATAATCGACTGCCAGTGACCCGACAACAAGGCGTTAGTGGTGAATTTTTTAGCCAATATGACAACGTGGCTGACGCAAAAACGCTATCAACCGACTTGAATGCTGGTGCAGGTGATTTGGTAGTGCATATAGATGCGTACAATCGCAGCACTGGCGATTACAAAATTCCGGTACCCGCAAATATAGATGAGCAAGGCGGTAGCAGTAAGTTGTCGAATTCAGCTATGGACGCAGATGGTTATAATTTAGGTGCAGGCTGGATACAAGATGATACAGTCGTTGCGTTTGCTTATGGCAGAATTAATTCTGAGTACGGCCTACCTGGAGAAGACGGCATATTTATAAAGTTAAAACAAGATAGATACCAAGCGATTGTTGACTGGAAGAATTTAGATGGTTTCATAAAGTCAGTACATTGGCAGAATGCCTATACAGACTATAAGCATTCCGAAATCGACGGTGTCGAGATTGGTACTACCTTTAAAAACCAAAGCACCGAGTCAAGACTATGGGGTGAACATGCACCAATGTTTGGATGGAAAGGCGTATTTGGCCTGCATTATAACAATACTGATTTTGAGGCTATTGGTGAAGAAGCTTTCACTCCCCCAACTAAAACAGACAGCCTTGCCGTATTTGTAATGGAAGAACTGCAAACAGGGGCATTTATATGGCAGTTAGGTTCTCGCATTGAGCAAGTAACCCATGTTGTGAATAATGACTTTTTTGCTGAACGTGATTCACAACAACCTATTGCATTTGCTGATACCGATTATGTTGCAGTGTCCGGATCCGCGGGTGTCGTTTTTAAAATCGATAGCGACAACACGCTTGCCTTTAACTACGCTTACTCAGAACGAGCACCGTCTGCTTCTGAATTCTTTTCGTATGGCCCACACATAGGTTCGGGTACTTATGAAATTGGTGGCGGCTTTGAAATAGTTAACAATAATGAGCAATACATTGTTGTTCAGACCGCAAACGATATGGATAAAGAAGTATCTAATAACGTTGACTTAACTTACCGTTTGACTACTGATGATTTGAATGCAAGCTTTAGTGTTTTCTATAATCAAATTGATAATTATATTTTCGAAAATTTTACTGACTTAGTTTTTAGTGATGGCGGCTTAGTATCATCTCAAGTATTTGCTGACCAAGTTACTAATTTTGGCTAACCTGAAGATGAAGCTGATGGTTTACCTGTTATTGTCTTTGCACAACAAGACGCGAAACTTTACGGCTATGAAGCTCAAGTCGATTGGCACTTAAACGAGCAGTGGCGTTTAGAAGTCTTTACCGATTACACCCGAGCTAAGTTAGCTTCAGGTATCGATGTTCCAAGAATTCCGCCGATGAGATTAGGCTCGTCAGTTCATTTTGAATACGGTAATTGGCATACAGAGATGGAAGTTATTCGAAATAGTAAACAGAATAAGATAGCGATTAACGAAACTGAGACAGATGGTTATACGCTGGTATCTGCGTCTGCTAATTATTATCTTGACCTAGATAATGTTGATATGACTTTCTACATAAAAGGCGATAACTTAACAAATCAGGAAGCTCGAGTTCATTCATCTTACTTAAAAAATGAAGCACCATTGTCCAGTCGTTCATTAAGTGTTGGCGTGCGCGCGCGCTTTTAAGCATTTTGGCTATACCAGCGGATACGGAAAAGTGTCCGCTGTTTAGATGCGTGCTTGACGCTTAAATACGACGACAACAAATATAATGGCAACACCAATAGTTAAACTATAGCTGTGCTCGCCACCTATCAAAAACCCTAATGAGTACGCCGGTGCGCATATCCCTAACACCCAAAGAAAAGTCGGCTTTGACTTTCCTAACAACAAATATAACGGGAAGACTAGGCTGTAAAAGAACAAAAAGCTTTTATACAGGATTTCTTCGAGCGGTAAATCCCCCCAAGGGATGGTGGTATCTTTTACGAGGCTCAGTAAGCCGACCATAACCACAGAAAATGCAGCTATTGCACTCGCCAGTAAGGACGGTTTTAGATAGTTCTGTGTACTTAACTCGCTAGTATGTGCTGCAATAGTAAATGCGATTTGAAGTGCTAAGAAGCCAATCACAGGATAAATAATCGCTGCTGGCACTTCTTGGTTAAAGAAAATATCACCCAAGTTACCTGCATAATAAAATACAAATACGAGCAAACTCAAAAACAATACACCTAAACCTAATGCAAAGCTCATCTTGGGGTTATTACTATCGCGGTATGCACGGTGGAAAGTAATATCTAAATAGGGAGAAAATATAAAGCCTATGGCAAGTGGAAGCAAAGCATGGGGCCAATAGCCCTTTGCGCTGACATCGACAGGCTGCCAATCAGTCCCCAAGAAACCGATAAATAAACCAATGGACAGAAGGTAAAAAGCCAAAGCCCAATACGTGATGACACTTTTACTAAGGTAAATAACAAACGCGATAGACAACACAATAGCCAATAACAAGGGTTGACCAATCGTCATGCCAAGCCACGCCACAAAGAACAATTGATAGGCAATAGTTACATACGAGAAAACCGCAATCGCAAATTTATGCGTACTTTCAAAAACCTGTTGCTGCGCGCGTTGTTTGAAGTAAAACCCCATTGCAATTGCACCGCCCACATTAAAAATAGTGAAAGCAGCTAATGCGGGCCAGCCATAATCTCGGCCAAGTATTAAAGGAAAAAAACCGCCCAAACACCATAGCCACGAACAGGCCAGATAGAAAGCGTATTGTAGAGTAGTTGACAAGTTTAAGTACCTACAGGCCACATATGGAAACTGATGGTGCCAGCGCCAATGCGTCGGCCAGCTTTGTTTTTATTGGTTCGAAAGACTTTAATAGTCATCTCTATATTAAATTTACCACCGGCTTTAATTTTCTCCGCTAGTTCATCTAAATCGACAGAGGCTTTGTACATAATTGCATCTATGCTTGGTAATAAAAAACGGTAGTTCAAACGGGGGCAAATCATACGATAGTCGCCTTTGGTCAGCATAAACAGATAAGAACCTGCGGCCAGCTCTGAATTACCTAAAATGGCGCCACCAGACATTGTGCCGTACCAATTCAGGTTCAAGCGTCTTTTGGGCAAGATCGCATAATAATCGTCTTCAACGAAATTCATTTTCAAGCCACTTTTAAAAACAAAAGGCATATAAAAGAAGCTGAGCAGTCTGTTAAAAAACCGACTTTTTATCGACAAGCGATTAAAATATATTTCTAGCTTTGGTGGTAATGGAAGAGCCATAGAGAACCTAAAAAAAATCAAAAATAGTAACGAATAGACCGCACTCATATAACGAGGCGACATCTTAACAGCCGTTGGCTAAGATGTTTAGTTATATTCGCATTGACTGCATTTCATCAACCGAGGAGTTGTACTTTGAGTTTTTTGAAACAATAAATTGGTATGCGCCAACCATCGCTTATTCTGACCCTCGAGCTGCTGTCTATAAGTAAACAAGGAAAGTTGTTCAGTCACTTTAGTCGTTATTGGTTTATCCGATTTAGGGGGAAATGTGAGGTAATGCTAGCTAAAATTTGTTTCCTGTCGACAATATTGAGGTTTAACGCTATCGCTCCGCCGCGCAATTAAAAAGAGTTGCTGAAATTCACAACAAAAAATGATAAAATTAACACGATGTAACATAAGGACAACCAATATTTTATTCACCAGCAACAATTTAGCAGCAGAATCACTCACCATTTCTTATGACCCAAAGTTAGTCGTTATTTCTATTCTGATTTCTATAATATCCTCATACAGTGCGTTTGGAATAATTGAACGGGTTAGTTCAACTCCGCGAAAAAGTCTAAAACTAGCGTGGAATTTATTCGGTGGTGCGGCTATGGCTATTGGTATATGGTCGATGCACTTTATTGGAATGTTAGCGTTACAATTTCCAATACCGGTTATGTATGATGTGCCCCTGACCATACTATCTATCATCCCTGTATTTGTCGCTTGCAGTTTGGTCATGTCCTTGATTTCGCTAAAATCTTATAGCAATTATCGATTATTAATTGGCGGGGTGCTGTTGGCCTCAGGTATTAGTTTTATGCACAGCATTGGTATGGCTGCGATTAGAGTCAATGCTGTGATGATTCATGAGTTTTTCTTCATTTTTTTATCAATCTTAATTTCTCTAATATTAGCAATAGTAGCTTTAAAAGTACAATATGGAGTTATTCACCGACAACATTACCAATTTATAAACAAAGGATACATATTTAGCGCGGTAATTATGGGATTAGCTTCCTCTGGAATGCATTACACCGCGATGACAGCGGTTAAGTTTATTCCCAAAACTACAAATGAAATTATTGATGGAGTACACCCTGAACACTTAACGTTAATTGTAGCCCTAGCAACATTAATACTATTGACACTAGCGATTCTCATTCCGTATCTATTAAGGTATAACAGACTAATTGTTACTGTGAGTGAAGATGCGGCTCGTATTCGTGCATTAATGAACGCATCACACGATGCATTGATCCAGATGGATACTAACGGGAATATCATTGGTTGGAGTTCTCGAGCACAGGTTACCTTTGGTTGGACAAATAAAGAGGCTATGGGACAAGAATTAGTAAATTTAATCGTTCCACCACAATTTCATAATTTATACGAACAACAACTAAGTCAATTTCTTACCACTGAAGAAAGCCCTATTTTGAATAGGGCAATTGAAGTTGAAAGTCTTCATAAAGGAGGACATAATTTCTTAGCAGAAGTGACTATTTCTGTTATTAATACAGCAAATGGATTCGAATTTAATGCTTTTTGTCGAGACATTAGCCAACGCAAAAACGCAGAAAAAAAGTTAATTATTGCTAACGAAGAACTTGCATTTCAGAACGAAGAGAAAGATAAGCGAGCAAATGAATTAATGCTTGCAGCCAGTGTATTCACTCACGCACTCGAAGGTATTTTGATCACCGATGCGGCAACAACTATTATCGACGTTAACAACGCATTTACTGAAATCAGCGGTTACGCCCGCCAAGAGCTTATCGGTCAGAGCACTCGACTTCTTCTCTCAGGCCTTCATCCACCAGAGTTCTATGGCGAAATGAGGCAAACAATTGACTCTACTGCCCACTGGGCTGGAGAAATAGTTAATCGTCGTAAAACCGGAGAAAGTTATACCTCGAGACTGTCCATCAGTGCTGTGAACAATGCTGCAGGAGAGACTAGTCATTACGTTGCCTTAATAATTGATATCACTCAGCAAAATGAACATAGAAATCAATTAGAACAAATGGCACACTACGATCCCTTAACCAAGCTACCCAATCGTACCTTACTAGCCATTCGACTAAACCAGGCTGTCATGAAATGTAAAAGTGATGATTTGGAACTTGCTGTCGCATTTATGGATTTAGATGGCTTTAAACATATAAATGATACCTATGGTCATGCTGTCGGTGATGAACTACTCATTATTGTATCGCAGAGGATGAAAGGTGTGTTGCGTGAGATCGATACACTTGCCCGTATTGGTGGCGATGAATTTATCGCAGTAATAACAAATTTGGTTAAAAATGGAGATTATGAGCAAACAATAGAGCGCTTGTTATTTGTCGCTTCAGAACCTATCGAAATTAACCAACATATATTGAAGGTATCCGTAAGCATCGGCGTTGCTCTTTACCCCAAAGATGAAGTAGATACAGATTTACTATTACGCCATTGCGACCATGCTATGTACTTAGCAAAACAAGCGGGTAAAAATTGTTATCGCTTGTTCGACAGTGCTGACGATGATGGAATTAAGATTAAACACGAAAGCCTAAATGAGGTCAAAGAAGCATTTGATAATCGTGAATTCGTCTTGCACTATTAACCCAAAGTAAATATGTCGACAGGCGAAGTCCTCGGCACAGAAGTCCTGACCCGCTGGAAACACCAGGAACGTGGTATAGTCCAATCAGCCGATTTTTTACCTATGATAGAAAACCACTCCATTAGTCTGAATATGCCAATCACAAGACAAATAGCGCCACCAATTAAACCTAACCAAGCTTCAATGGGGGTGTCTCCGCTAAAAGTGCGCTCAACTTGTGAACCCGCAGAGTTGTAAACATCGTACCCCCACGAACATAACGCAGTTCCTAATATAATCAAGATGATGCCAAGCAGTTTATTATTCATTATAATCTCGTTTTATTATTCTCTAAATTTATTAGACCAAGTCAGAACAATCTACAATAGCGACAAGTTATGCTGACTTAGAGCTTTCTAGCCTTAAAACGCTTCCCTTTAATGCGGCGCTCACGAAACTGACTTAATGCCCGCTTTACGCTTCTAGCTTTTATCGCAATATAAGTATTACGAGCCGAAATAGAGATTTTACCAATATCTTCGCCCGGTACTTCAGCTTCTTTAGTTAACGCTCCTAAAATATCTCCGGCTCGCAACTTGTCACGTTTACCGCCATCCACCGCGATACAAACAAATTCAGGCTCTCTTATGCGGTTTGCGTGAAAGCGCACACCTTGAATATGAAGTTTGCTGATTTTCGCATCTGTTTTTGCTGCGATCTCGTCTAACCTGCGTTCTTCAGCATCATCAATTAACGTAATAGCTAAGCCTTTCTCTTCGGCTCGCCCTGTGCGTCCAATTCGATGCGTGTGAGTATCGATGTCTTCGCTTACTCTGTGGTTAATGATTAAATCAACACGTTCAATGTCGAGTCCACGCGCAGCAACATCAGTCGCCACTAACACGCTGACGGTTTTATTCGCAAATCTAGCGAGTACCTGGCTACGTTCAGACTGTTCCAAATCACCATGCAACCCTACAGCAGCGAATCCCATTTGGTATAACTCTTCACTGAGCTCTCGAGTTTCACGTCTTGTACGACAAAATACAATAGTTGACTCTATTTGATGATGGGTCAGCAAAGCTGCTACCGCCTGAGTCCGATGTTCATTGCTAATACGATAAGCTTGTTGTTCTATATTCGGCGCTGACTGCCCGTCTTCAACCTTTATGATTTTTGCATTGCGTTGGTATTGATCGGTAATACTTTTTATTTGGTCCGGAAAAGTAGCCGAAAATAACAAAGTTTGTCTTGTTGCAGCTGAAGCTGTTTGTGAAAGATGGTGCATAACCACTCGCATCTCGTCTTCAAAACCCATATCAAGCATGCGATCAGCTTCATCAAGGACAAAACAATTTACCTTTTTTAAGCTTAATGTGCGCTTGCCAATATGGTCCATAATACGGCCCGGTGTGCCAACCACCACATTAGCACCATAACGTAATGATATTATTTGTGGACCCATAGGCATTCCACCCACTAACGCCACCACTTTTAAATTAGACATCCGTTTTGCCAATATACGAATTTGCTCAGCCACTTGTTCCGCTAATTCGCGTGTTGGACACATAATAAGCGCTTGCGGATTTTTAGCCTCGACATCGATTTTGCTTAGCAGCCCCAATCCAAACGCGAGTGTTTTACCGCTACCTGTTTTCGCTTGCACGGCAACATCAGCCCCTGCCAATACATCAGGTAAGCACGCTTGTTGAGTTTGTGTCATTTGCGTAAACTCTACGGCATTTAAGGCTTCCATCAAAGGTTCTGATAAACCCAAGCTAGAAAATGAAGTTGCGCTATTTGCAGCAGTTGATGTCATGCTAATTTCCATTGTAAGGTTTCACCCGCAAAAAACGGCACTATTTCATCGTCCGTGCCATCGTTTGTGGTTAATTTGATATTGCTAGGAACTTCCCAGCTTTGTTTGTTGAGTGTGATGGTACCTTTATTGCGCGGCAGTCCATAAAAATCCGGACCAAAATGGCTGGCAAAACCTTCTAGCTTTTCAATGACACCCAAATCTTCAAACACTTTTGCATATAATTCAATCGCACTCCATGCACTGTAGCAACCGGCGCAACCACAGGCGCTTTCTTTTTTATGCTTTTCATGCGGTGCTGAATCAGTGCCTAAAAAGAATTTTTTTGAACCTGATGCTACGACTTGTCTTAATGCTTGTTGATGGATATTACGTTTTAACACCGGTAAGCAATAATTGTGCGGTCGCAAGCCACCTACAAATAAATCGTTGCGATTGAGTAACAAATGCTGAGGCGTTATGGTCGCGGCCACATTATCGGAAGATTCAAGCACAAAGTCGACGGCTTCTTTCGTAGTAATATGTTCAAAAACAACCTTCAAGTTCGGAAAGTCATTCACAATGTCACGTAAATAAGTCTCGATAAACTCTTTCTCGCGGTCAAAAATATCAATATGCGCCTCGGTTACTTCACCATGAATAAGCAACAACATACCCACTTCCTGCATCGCTTCAAAAACAGGATATAGCGTCTTTATTCCCTTAACAGCGGCATCAGAATTAGTTGTCGCCCCAGCTGGGTATAGTTTGGATGCAACAATACCTGCAACTTTCGCATTTTTGATTTCTTGTGTGGAAGTTTGATTAGTCAGGAACAACGTCACCAGTGGCTCAAATTCAATACCAGGGGGCACTGCATCTAAAATACGTTGTTTATAATCTAATGCCATTTGAGTTGTCGTAACCGGAGGCACCAAGTTAGGCATAGCGATAGCGCGTTTAAAACAACGAGCCGTTGCCGGCACAGTTTCTTTTAGCATTTCGCCGTCGCGAAAATGCAAATGCCAATCGTCTGGGGTTTGGATAGTAAGCGTTGTCGTCATGCCAAGTCCACCGTGCATATGAGTCAAAATTTATGCACATATTATGCCTTACTTGGGACCTAAACGGGCAAAAAAACCACGTTAATTAATCAGAATTCCAGTTTTTTTAAACTATTTAAGGGAGTTAAGCTTATTTTTGCCATAAATAAGGGCTTATCTTCCTTGCCATAAGCGATGCATTCTTGGATTATACGTTTTTTACGGCTTGATTCAGGGCCAAATTCATTAGCGTCATCTGAAATATCCGGGCCCACAAGAATATTAATGGGGTCGTTACTGCGCAATTCTTCTAGCTGCTGTTTATCAATACAGAGTTTCTGACTTACATAAATCATAGGGTGGGAAATTAAGTCAATATCTTCAAATATTGCTCTTTCAAGTAATGCTGAGGAAATAAGTCCCAGTGGATACATTTCAGGAAAGTTCACTTTGTCTGAAAATTCATCTATGAATAAACTCTGTTCAACCCCCGCGCTTGCCAAAAAGTTTTTGGCATTACCAACAATCATATATTTACGTTTTAAAAAGTAATTTGTACCCGGCACGATCTCCCGGTCTGGCAATGCATTAAGCATATGCATCGGTGGTAGTTTGGCGGGCATTGGCAATGTCATCTGATTACCGGCGCGCTTGAACCCAACAATGGCGGGTTTCTTATTCGCATTACGAATAAAGCGTCGACTGTAAACACTAGAACCATCGCCACTCGACCACTTTCCCTGTTTAAGACTGAGACTTATCTCATCATCGGGGCGTACACAATTTGCAAAACTGAATTCATACCCGCTGAATCTAAATTGCTCTGTATCTATCTCATTCACGCTATTCATTGCCAGTAGTTTGCACTGATATTCAATAAAACAACCTAACTGAAAGCCAAGTGCTATAGGGCCCTCAAATGGATTTCCGCGCAACCAATGCCAACGACTCTTGTCGTGAAACAAGTTCAAATCATCCGTAGAATTTCTTGCAATATCAATATGTAGTTGAGACATTAGTAGCATGCGTTTCTCTCATGTTTATTATTTTATTAATGAAATATTTTCAACTTATGACAAAAGTTTAGGCGAGAACAGCTATAATGCGAGCGATCTATTGCCATCTCCTTTGGCTTTATCGGCTTGCAACAAACAAGCATAAATTTGAGTTAATTATTGGTTTTAATAGAGTATGCCCAAAGTACTTAAGTAAGTGACAATAAATACAAAGGTTAAATAAACCTAAAAGAAGCACTAACAAAATGAAAGAAAAAAGGATAATCTTGGTCACATTAAAAATCATCATTATCGAAAAGATAGTTCAACATCAAAGACATTGAGATTCATGCAGCGCGCCATTAGTATTCGTAACATCTCTCCAGGGGCTAACTTTGGTAACAAGGTCCTTATCTGGTTTCTCGATCGCCTGCTTGGCATCAAAAAAATGGATATGCTCTACCGACAGCATAAAATGCAAGGCTTGAGCAAAGAAGATTTTTCAGATCGACTTATACAAATACTTGAACTTGATATTCAAGGTAAAGAGGAATTGCAACGAAAAATCCCAAAAACCGGCCCGCTAGTTATTGCTAGTAACCATCCATTTGGTGGTATCGAGGGCGTTATATTAGCACGCATAATTGGCGAAGTTCGCCCCGACTTGAAAGTACTAGCCAATAAAGGGCTTGGGATTTTTAAGGAAATCTCTGACTATTTTATTTTTACTAACCCCCTGTCTCCAAACGATCCCAAAAATGGCCCTTCGTTGCGTCAATGTGTAAAACACGTTCAATCACAAGGCGCTTTACTCATTTTCCCTGCGGGCAAGGTGTCTTATTATCAGAAGGCTAAGTCCGGTATCAGTGAGCATATTTGGAATAAACTGGTTGGGCGCCTGGTAAGTATTGACCAGTGTCAATACGTTCCTATTTTCATCAACGGTGAAAATAGTCGTAGCTTTTATCGTATTGAAAAAGTGTATTTTAAACTAAGAATGCTCTTGTTGGGTCGTGAATTACTTAATAAAACGGGTGCTAAAATTGTTATTAAGACCGGCAGTGCCATAGAAGAAAAACAGTTCGATAAACAGCTAAATCATGCCGACAAAGCGATGCTATGCAGGGCATTAAGTTATGCTCAAGATCAACGCTGGAGATATCAATGGCCTGCAGATTCATTAATTGGGCAATTACCCATTATTGAAGAAATTAAAACAGAAAAATTAGTCACTGAGGTTGAGGCTCTACCAAGCGACCAACTGTTACTTGAAAATAACGATTATTCGGTTTATTTCGGCTATCAATCACAGCTTCCCTCAGTCGTTCAGGAAATCGCTCGATTGCGCGAAATCGTTTTTCGAATGCATAATGAAGGTAGTGGACAACCTATAGATACTGATGAATTTGACGCAACCTACACTCACCTTTTTATTATCAAAAATGTGAATCATAAAATAGTCGGCGCATATCGAATCGGATTCACGGACAAGTTAACCGAGAAACAGGGGCCCGCTGGTCTGTATTTGCATAAAATGTTCAATTTCAAACCCAGCTTTGCAAATCAACAAGGCCCCTGCATGGAAATGGGACGCTCATTTCTAATCCCAGAAATGCAAGGTTCCTATCAAGGTCTGCTATTGCTTTGGAAAGGTATAGGCCGGCTTGCCGCTAAGTTCCCACAATATCGGACATTGTATGGAACGGTATCAATTAGCAAGTTATTTGACCCACGCAGTGTAAAACTCATCGCACAAGCGTTTGTCGATAACAAAAGCGCGACTCAAGTAGAACCGATCAATTCATTTGAATTTGATAGTCATCGGGAAATAGACGAGTTAGCGCAAAAAGTTAATTTACGAGAACAGCTGACTGCATTTTTAACTAGTATTGAAGAAGATGGAAAAGACATTCCAGTTTTAGCGCGTCAATATCTAAAAATGGGCGCTAAATTTCATGCTTTAGGCATTGATAAGAGTTTCAATCACACCCCAGGTTTATTGCTCAGTGTGCATTTTCCAAGTGCACCAGAGAAGTTATTAAAATTGTATGTTGGGGAGAACTACAAGGCTTATCGTGATTGGGACGCCAATTAATTACGCTCAACTGCACCGAACTTTATACTAGCCTCTGTTCGAAGTACCAAGAGCCGCAGTGTTGCGGGGTCTTTACCAAATTATACTTGGGGCCGAATTAGTTCTTTTTAGTGTAAGCCGCGATAATGACAATTCGTTGGCCATTTACTTTGCCTTCAATATGCAAAGGATTATCACTAAGGCCAATGTTGCGCACAGGAGTACCTCGTTTAGCGGTGAAATTAGCTCCTTTCACATCTAAGTCTTTAATAATAGTAACAGCATCACCGGCAGTTAGTGCGACACCGTTAACATCCAGTGTTGCCTCGCGGTCATCCGCTACACCGGCATCTGCCCATGCTTTCGTTTCTCCATCCACATAGAGCATATCGATTGCGTCTTGCGCCCAAGACTCAGAGCTACATTTGTGCAGCAAACGATAGGCTAATACCTGGACAGCTGGAACCAACGACCACATCGAATCGTTTAAACAGCGCCAATGCTTAAGATCCAACTCAGTATTTTCCTGTATTTGTAGAGAACATGTAGTGCAGACTAAGACGGCACAATTAGCGGTTTCGTCTGGCGAATGAGGTAATGGATAAACAGACAAATTTTCGGCACTGGTACAAAGCTCGCATTTATTATCACTGCGATCGTGTAAGGTATTTTCTATAGACATATCTTCAAACTAAATTGAGTGCATTTGTACGCGTAATAACACGCAAACACACAAAAATTATGTGGATTTAGGCGGAACAAGTTATATACTTAACTGTGGTTGGAGCAAAGCCAAAGAATTCGGGTAATGCTTTACCTTGCATATTTCGAATAATACGAATTAACGCATAATGGTGAATAGCGTGACTCGCCACAAATACGAGTTCCCTTTCTAGCGTCGACTCACAGGATGTCGAATTAGTATGGTTTATATCGATGTCTGTAATTACTTGCACACGCTGATTGAGTAGCTCAGAGCTGCAAGTTTCTTGTAACCATGTCCTTATGCTCTCGCATTCTGCAATAGCCGATTTCGGAAATTGCTCAACATCACCATGTCGGTTGCGTTTATTGTAGTTAATTTCACCAAAAGTGCTTGCTGGTTTTAGCGCAAGGAAATGATCAATAATATGACGGACATGAGCACCGATACTGCTTGAAAAATGAGGGGCCAATACTTCTTGGTAATCGGCTAGACTAATGTCATCAAGTAAGCCTATTGCTTGCTCTATTACATCTACATAACTATTTGACATCTTATCCCTTTGACTTTTCATTGCTTATCACTGCTTGGTGCAAATTTTGATTCATTCGTTAAAATTTACGTGCACATTGTAGACCCTAGACTACTATAAATTATTTCATTTTTATTATATTTATCTAAAATTCATTAAAAAATAGTGTTTTTACGACTCAAAATCGATTTTTTATCCATTTAAGAGCAAGCAACTATTTCCTCATACATTAATTTAATGACCACCAAAAGAGTGATTTATGCATTTTTACACACTTAAACTTTGCTAATTTATCCCGAATCTCTAAACTGCTATGAAAATAAAACACTCGCCGTGCAATGATGAAAACATGCAGCGCAAACATATTCATTTATAAGCAGTGCACGATTGCTGTTACCTTTATCTAACTATTTGCAGAGATTTACAAAATGACCGAAATTCCTATTCATGAATACTACCCTCAAGCTAGCCAAATTGTTTATGGTTGCATGGGTTTAGGTGGCGGTTGGAGCGATGCTCCCACAGAAGAAAAAGACGTAAAACAAGCACAACATATTATTGAGACGTGCCTTGAAAATAAAATTAATACCTTTGATTTAGCCGATATCTATACTTTCGGTAAGGCTGAAGAAGTTTTTGGCCAAGTGCTGAAAGCAACGCCCTCATTGCGTAAAAATATTGTTTTGCAAACAAAAATTGGCATTAAGCTCACACCAACACATGAAGTAAAACAATATGATTTATCGCCAGCATGGATAACATCAGCACTACATAACAGTTTGAAACGCTTGCACTCTGAGAATGTAGATATTTTATTTTTACATCGCCCAGACCCCTTGATGGACCTTGATGATTCAGCAGAAGTTTTGGAGAAACTGCACAAACAGGGTAAGTTTTCTCACTTGGCGGTTTCGAATATGCATGCAGGTCAGATCGCATGGCTGCAGTCAGCAATTTCGGTTCCGATTATCGCGAATCAATTACAAATGAGTTTGCAGCACGCAGACTTTGTTGAAGAAAGTATAACAACCAACATGAAAGAAGGTTGCCATAGCGGATTTCCACGCGGAACGATGGAATTTTGTGAACAACAAAATATACAACTACAAGCATGGTCGCCTCTTGCCAAAGGCATCTTTACAGGAAACCCAAGTGACAAACCAACAGCGACTGAACTCGCAACAACAAAGTTATTAACGCAACTTGCTAATCGTTATTCAAGCAATCCAAACGCAATATTACTAGCTTGGTTATTAAAGCATCCAATTAATATTCAACCCGTGGTTGGAACGACTAATGCGAAGCGAATTGCAGAGTGCGCGCAGGCTAGTAAGGTGAGTTTATCGAGAGAAGATTGGTACTTACTGTTCGAAACTGCGCGTGGGCAAGAAGTACCTTAAACACGTAAAAGCATTTATAAAAAAGTAAGTCACCCTTAAAATAATTAGAAATGACGATTCGGAAGCAAAATTTATATGGAAGAACGCAGGTTAGCTAGTCATCTAATATTTAAAGGGCTGATACTGGGTTCGATATTACTTGCGCTCGGTGGTTGTTCAGAGGGATCGTCAACGTCTGCGAAAAGTGTGAATGCTATCGATGTTACTAAGAATTCACAGTACTTAACTCGCCATATAAAGGATGATATTTTTTATTTTGTGAGTCTCGAACGTTTTCATAATGGCAATCCACAGAATGACACTAGTGATGCTCCCCCCCCTATTCGTGCGATTGGCTTCGATAAAACCTCCAAATGGGCCTTTCACGGCGGGGATATTCAAGGTGTTGAAGCTAAATTAGAGTATATTCAAAACATGGGGATAACGGCTATTTGGATGGCGCCTTTATTACGCAACAATTCAATGCAAAGCGACGGCGTCGATAATCATCGAACATTGGCTATCGATTTTACCCACGTCGACCCTCGATTTGGTACAAACGTCTATTTACGCCGTTTGATTGAGGCTGCTCATGCACGGGATATTAAAGTCTTTTTTGACATCGACATGACTGAAACATACGACGCTAGCAAAAATAAAGCATGCCACAATCCAGATAATACGTTTGTTCAAGATGATTGTGTTGGACTTGATGTCTTAGCGACCTATGAACCGTCAGTTATTGCAGATATAACTCAAAACTTCAAAAATATTATTGATGAGTTTAAACCTGACGGATTTAACATTAGCATAGTAAAAAATGTTGATTTATCCGCTTGGCATAATGTTGGATCGACTATTGCCGCTTATGCCAAAATTGTAGGCATTCCTAATTTTCATGTTTTTGGTGAGTTCAATGATAGTAACCCTGCAGTACTGAGTAAATTCATGACTGACAGTCAACTTTCCTCAGTCATTGATTTTAGCTTTCACCTTAGTCTTAAAGACAGCTTATTTAGCAATAAGGACCTAAACCAACTGGGCCAGTTATTCAACAACGATGACTATTACCGAAGTCCTAATTCATCACCCGATTTACTCATGAACTTACTAAGTAACCAAACTTTGGGCCGTGCAGGTTTCTTTATCAACCAAGGTTTTAACAACATTTCAGAAGCCGAAAAACTACAGAGAAGTGTGCTAGGTCATGCATTTATGTACATGTCGCGCGGTATTCCTGTCATCTACTATGGCGATGAGCAAGGCTTTACTGGCGATGGCGGTGGGGCAGATGCCAGTGAAGGCATGGATCCTTCATTGGTTGACGTTTATAACGACAACGCCCTCATTGGCACTCGCCATACTGCGGCTAGTGCGAACTTCAATCAAAAGCACCCGATTTTTCAGTCGTTACAAAAATTCGCAACACTACGCGCAGAACACAAAGCATTGAGAAGGGGGGTGCACCAAAGCAGATTGATTGATAATACTAATAAAATTGTGGCTTTCTCACGTATCGATTCAACAGAAAAGTTTGAATATTTAGCTATTTTCAATATGGGCATGCAAACACGCAATGTGTCAATAAAAGTAGATTCACTAAGTTACTCTAGCGTGTTTGGTAACAATGCAAAAGTACAGCAAGGCAAATTAACAACGACCTTAGAACCACTGAGTTTTGTATTATTAAAAGCACAGCAAATACATAAAGGTAGTGAAATTTTTGATATTGTGATGCCTGGTATATACACAGATAATGAGCGCTTATTTATCCCTCTAAACTTAATATTTGGCGAGCAAAAAGCGCTACCTTTTGCCGAGGTTGATTTTTACTTAGTTGATAAAGACGGCATAGAATCGTTCATTGGAATGGACAATACACAACCATATAGAGCGATTATAATGCCAGAAGCGCTAGCATCAATGGTACAACTAAAAGTGGTAGTGCGTGATGGTGCCGGCAATGAAATGAGCAAACGCTTCACACTTTAAGCGTGACTGTATGTCATATTCAGGATGTACTTATGACTATATATATTATGTGACAATATGAACACCAACGAAATCTGATAACACAGGACTGTTTATGCACAATACTGCTGTAATAATATCAACATACACAACTACATCACTCCGTGCGGCAACATTGTCATTGTTTGCTGCAGTGACAATTTATTCATCTATAACCCAGGCCGGTGAATTACCTAATCAGCAAAATGCCACCATGGCAACAGATAATGTTTATCAACAAATTATGCCAATGCGGGAACGTTCAGCAACCATTGATACGTTGTTAAGCGACAAGCTAAACAATACGTTACCGGAGTTAATGCGAAGGGAAGGTATTGATATGTGGCTTTTAATATCACGAGAGTACAATGAAGACCCCGTATTAAAAACAATGCTGCCGTCAACTTGGTTATCAGCGCGCAGGCGCACCATTTTACTTATTGTTGATCCGGGAGAAGGTAAGCCACTTGAGCGTTATGCGGTAGCACGATATCAAGTAGATACATTATTCAAGAAAGCGTGGGATAAGGAAAAAGAACCAGATCAATGGCAGCGCCTAGTGGATTTGATTGCACAAGTAAATCCACAAAAAATTGCGATTAACAAATCTGAACACGTTGCCTTAGCGGATGGAATCACCGCCACTGAGTATTTAGCATTCACCGAAAAATTGGGTAGTGAATTAAGTAAACGGATCGTGTCTTCAGAAAACCTCGCGATTGCTTGGTTAGAAACACGCACTCAGCTTGAAATGGAACTCTACCCAACAATCGTCAAAATTGGTCACGCCATCATAAAAGAGGCCTACACCAGTGGTTTTATAAAACCCGGCGTGACGACAACCGATGATGTTATGTGGTGGCTGAGAGATAAGAGCCGTTCATTAGCGTTAACTAACTGGTTTCATCCTAGTGTGAGCATACAAAGAGCGAGTGCTGAAAAATTTAATCATATTCAAGCCTTCAGTAAGCGTGCACAGCCGCAAATAATTCAACGCGGTGATCTAGTGCACATGGACTTTGGTATCACCTACTTGCGTCTCAATACCGATCAGCAACAACATGCCTACGTATTAAATGACGGAGAATCCGACGCGCCGAATTATTTAAAGGCCGCTCTGAATAACGCCAACCGGCTGCAAGATATTTTCACTGACTTATTCAAGGTCGGTAAAACGGGTAACGAGATATTGAAGGAGGCGCGCGCTCAGGCAATTAGTGAAGGTATCAAACCTTCTATTTACACTCATCCATTGGGATACCACGGTCATGCCGCAGGTACTACCTTGGGAATGTGGGATTCACAAGGTGGAGTGCCAATACAAGGCGATTATCCATTGCATGCAAACACGGCATATTCAATTGAGCTAAACGCTGCAACATTTGTTGTTCAATGGGGCAAAGAAATTAGGATCATGCTGGAAGAAAATGCGTTTTTTGATGGTGAGAAAGTAAGTTACATGGACGGTAGGCAAACGGAGTTCCATCTAGTTAATTAATTATTGTCTGAATTCTAAAGTAGAAAACCCAAAGCAATGGCTTTAGGTTTTTTAGTTCTCCAAACAAAGCGCAGATTAAGGTTTTCTTAACCTAGGCTCTGAGTGCTACTATAAAACTCTCTACGCAAGTCTGGATTGCTGTTAAACGCCCCTCCCAACGAACTTGTTTTAGTATAGGACTGACTATCCCTAATTCCTCTTGCTTTGACGCAATAATGCGTTGCATTGATACTGACCGCAACATCATCTGTTCCCGTCAAAGCTTGAATCGCCACCATCACTTGTTGTGTGAGTCTCTCTTGTACTTGCGGGCGTTGTGCGAAGAAACCAACTAAACGATTTATCTTCGACAAACCAAGAACAGTATCCTTGGGTATATATGATACCGTTGCAGTACCATCAATTGTCACAAAATGATGCTCGCATGTACTTGTCAGACTAATACCTGTTACCTGCACAGGCTGGTCAATACTCATCTTATTCTCAATTTGTGTGATTTTTGGGAATGCGCGATAGTCCAAGCCAGAAAAGATTTCATTCACATACATTTTAGCGATCCGATTTGGCGTATCTTGTAAGCTATCATCAGCTAGGTCTAGGCCAAGAGTTTCCATTACGTCACGCATTGCAGCTTGAATTTTTATTCTTTTCTCTTCGTTACTTAATCCGTTTTCGAACATAGGCGTTTCAAGGCCTTTAGCTTCCAATGCTCGGCGGACAATAGTCGCTTCAGCCGAAATTGAAGGTTTAGCCGCTCCACGAATTTTTATAGCTTCATTTGCTAACATTTGGTCTTCCGTTTAATTATATATAATCATATACGTGCTACATTGTGATAAAGGTTTACTTTTTCACCTTCGCCCCTTAAATCTTGCAAAAAAAGTTAATTTTGTTCGAATTTAAAAAACGCAACGTATATGCTCTCAACATCTTTATACTGACCCAGAACCGGCAATCACCACAAGGACTAGTTTTCTAATGACTTCACCCATACTCATCACAGGTGGCGCCCAACGCCTTGGTTTGGCAATCGCAAAAGACTTATTGGCTCAGCAACATAAAATTATTATAACATATAGAACGAAAAAGCCCTCAATAGATGAATTAACAGCATTGGGGGCGGTGACCATTCAAGCCGATTTTTCTACTCAAGATGGTTTATTGAAGTTAATCTGCGACGTCAAAAGCCGAACAAAGACATTGCGGGCGATCGTTCACAACGCCTCGGACTGGGAGCAAGAATCCGATACTGATGACTACAACCACCTGTTTCAAAAAATGATGCAAGTGCATGCAAACGCGCCTTATCAATTGAATTTAGCATTTCAAAATATGCTGGCATCTAATGATTTTGTAAGCGACATTGTTCACATGACAGACTATGTGCAAGTAAAAGGTAGTAGAAAACATATTGCCTATGCGGCAAGCAAAGCGGCTCTGCATAACCTCACTTTGTCTTTCAGTGCGCTATTAGCACCTAAAGTAAAAGTAAATAGCATTGCACCGGCGTTAGTCATGTTTAATGAACACGACTCGGCGACTTACCGCGAAAAAGCACTCAAAAAATCTTTACTTGAAATTTGCCCTGGAGCGCAAGAAGCCGTCAAAGCCGTAAATTATTTGCTTAGCAGTGACTATATTACTGGCCAGACCTTGCACTTGGACGGTGGTCGGCATCTAAAATAACGGGTTTTCAGTTACTTATTTTATTTCAAAACGTTCATAATTAAAAATGACAGGTTTACAATGACAATGCTTCATCCTCAATCTACACATTCTTTTGCTACGCGCACCACAAATTTGGGCTACGCACCACGAGCCGCTTCAGTCGTCTTTGTTATATTGTTACTGTCTTATGGCGGCAGCGTTTTAGCTAACTCAGCGCAAATTGAAAGCTCGTCAAACGCAGACTCAAAAATAGAACAGCCGATAGAAAGGATATTGGTTACCGCGAACCGCAGCAAAACCACATTGCTGTCAACACCAGCAAGCGTCAGTGCCATTGACTCAGCGGCGTTAGAGTTAATTGGCCATCAACATATTAACCAAGCATTAGGTCGCATTTCTGGCACATGGATTAGCCGTGGTAATGGTCAAGAGCACTTAACGGCAGTGCGCTCTCCAGTGCTTACTGGCGCAGGCGGATGCGGTGCATTTTTTATGGCCATTGATGGCATTTCATTGCGCGCTCCAGGCTTTTGTAATGCCAATCAATTATTTGATGCCAATTCAGAGCAAGCAAGCAGTATTGAAGTGTTAAGAGGCCCTGCAAGCGCGTTATACGGGACGAATGCTGTGCATGGTGTTATTAATATTTTATCGCCCGATGCATTTTCTAACGAAGCCAATTATATCGCTATTCGCGCAGGTCGTGATGACCACATCAAAACCAGCTTAGGTTTGCGGTTACAACAAGACGAGTCTGCATTTGGTTTATTTAGCAACTTAACTCAAAATAACGGATATCAAGCCAATAGCGGTTATGACCAGCAAAAACTAACGGCGGTATATGAACACAGAGGCGATACTTGGCAGAATAAAACGCTAATAGATATGGCTAACTTGAATCAAGAAACGGCCGGATTCGTTGAAGGCTTTGATATTTTCAAAAATGATCAAGTACGCCGTTCCAACCCGAATCCTGAAGCTTATAGAGATGCAAAATCATTGCGCGCCTACTCTGCTTTTAGCCGCGAACTAAATACGGGTGAATTAACGTTAACCCCTTTCATAAGATGGAATGAGATGGCATTTTTACAGCATTTTTTACCTTGGAAAGCACTTGAGGAAAACAGCAGCACAAGCATGGGACTGCAAGCACAATATTCTTATGTTATAGACGGACTCGCCGTAATAGCCGGAATGGATACTGACTTTACTCGCGCTAACTTACGAGAAACTCAAGCACAGGATTTCTCACCCACTATTCCGGCTGGCGAACATTATGACTATGACGTAAATGCCACTCAAATTGGCTCCTACATGCAGTTGCAGTGGCAAGGATCAAATTTTCTTGTTAGCGCTGGTGGTAGAGTCGAATATATTAATTATGACTATAACAACCTGTTATCTACTGGCAGTGCTTGCGCTATTGGCGTAGACGCTTGCCGGTTTTCGCGCCCTGCTGACCAAGCAGTCGACTTTACTGTATTTTCACCGTCATTATCCGTACTGTATTTGATAAATAACCAACAATCGATTTATGCGAAATGGAATCAAGGATTTAGAGCACCTCAAGCTACAGAGTTATTTAGGCTTCAAAACAATCAATTAATCACTGATTTAGAAGAAGAAAAAATAGATGCATTGGAGCTCGGTTGGCGTCTATATTCCGATAACATCAGTGTTGATGCCGCTATATTTGTGCAAGATAAATCAAATTTTATTTTTCAAGACAGTAATCGACAAAATTTATCAAACGGAGAAACAAGTCACAACGGCGCAGAGATATCGGCCTCGTATAATTTTAATGACAATGTCTACGTGAAAAGTAATGTAAGTTATGCCAAACATGAGTATACAAACGCACTAACACTTGCTCGCACTAACATAAAAGGCAATGAAATTGAAACGGCACCTGAATTTATGGGCTCCGTACAAATAGGTTGGAATATCAATTCTTCGTTACTAACCGAGTTGTCATTACAGCGTTTGGGCAACTATTTTCTAAATCCTGAAAACACAGCCGAGTATGCAGGCCACACCTTACTAGATTTAAATTTACGCTATGCATATTCAGAACAAGTAGTCTTAAGCGCAAATATCTACAACTTGTTGAATGAAGATTACGCTGAAAGGGCCGACTTTGGTTTTGGCAACTATCGTTATTTTGTTGGGCAACCTCGTCGAATTTTTTTAACAGCAACGTGGCAATGGGCGCAATAATCGCTATAATCCACAGATTCATCATAGATGCTTGATTTGCTTAGGAACCCAGCCAATTATGTCTTTTACAGATTCAATGCAAGATTTGACCCTTCTTCCTGAGTGGGCAGAGCAAGAAGCGGTTATTCTTGCATGGCCTAATGCAGATACAGATTGGCAGCCATGGCTCGACGAAGTTCAAGTTACTTACCTTAATTTAATTACTGCTATTAATGATGCCAACGCGATTGTTATTTTACTTTGTCGCCAGGCAGAACTGAGCTTGATAAAAAGCCTTATTCCATATTCGGCAAAAGTGCTTTGCGTAACTTGCGATTACAATGATACGTGGGCTCGTGATTACGCATTTTTAACTTGTGAGTCCGCGCAGGGAAATGTGCCCGTCAGTTTTCGCTTCAATGCTTGGGGCCAAAAATTTGATGCTGCTAAAGACGATAAAATAAATCAACTCGTTTTATCTAAGCTCTGTCAGCAACCTATGCAGTACTGCGATATTGTGTTGGAGGGCGGTGCGCTCGAAATTGACCAAAACCAACACCTCATATCAACCCGTTCATGCTTATTTAATGAATTGCGAAATGGAGAGCTAACTGAAAAGGAATATGTCGATATATTTGCCCATCAACTGGGCGCGTCTATGACCAGCATCTTTCAGCATGGCCATTTAGAAGGCGATGATACGGACGGACATATTGATACTTTGGTGCGCTTCACTCCATTGCATAGTTTAGTTATTCAAGGCGCCTATAACAGACCAAGTGATGATCATTTTGAGGGACTTTTTAAACTGCGGATGGAATGCCAAAAAGCGTTTCCTACACATGCTATTTATGAACTTCCTCTGCCTAATATGCACAATGCAGATAGTGAACGCTTACCAGCATCCTATGCAAATTTCCTTATTTGTAATAAGTCAGTTTTATTCCCTATTTATAAACAAGAAGAGGATGCCGAGGCCTTAGAAATTATTCAAAGGGCATTCCCAAATCATAAAATTGTGGCTGTTAATTGCGCACCATTAGTTCAGCAGTTCGGTAGTTTACATTGCATTACAATGCAAGTGCCCGTGGATACCTTAAAGTCTGCAATTATCCGCCAAGGGCAAAGCGGTGTGAGCGAATTATGAGAACTCAAGCATCATACAACCTGAGTAAAAAGGTGGGTTCATTAAGATGAAATCAACATTGAAAATAGGCATTGTTCAGCAATGTGTTGTTGCTAACAATAAACTTGAAAACTGGACCAAGAGTGCGCAAAAAGTTAAGCAATTGGCGGCTGATGGATGCGAGTGCATTTTGTTACAAGAGCTGCACAGCACGCTGTATTTTTGTCAGCAAGAAGACGTTGACGCTTTTGATTTGGCCGAGCCAATTCCGGGCGACGCAACCGCTTATTTTGGTGAGTTAGCCTCCTCGCTAAATATCGTTTTAATTACCTCATTATTTGAGAAACGCGCATCCGGCTTATATCACAATACAGCCGTTGTATTTGATCGTAGTCCCGAGATAGCTGGCAAATATCGAAAAATGCATATTCCGGATGATCCAGGATTCTATGAGAAGTTTTATTTCACGCCAGGTGATATGGGGTTCGAACCGATCCAAACGAGTGTAGGTAAATTAGGAGTATTAGTTTGTTGGGATCAGTGGTATCCCGAGGCTGCAAGGTTAATGGCAATGGCTGGCGCAGACATTTTATTTTATCCAACGGCTATCGGCTGGGATAAAACCGATACACTTGACGAGCAACTGCGCCAACAAGACGCATGGCAAACCATTCAACGAGCGCATGCCATAGCAAATTCAGTTCCTGTTGTGGTTGCTAATCGGGTTGGTTTTGAGCCTTCTCCCATTGCTGGCGATCCGGGTATTCAGTTCTGGGGACACAGTTTTATTGCTGGCCCACAAGGTGAAATACTGGCCCAAGCAAACAGTGATGATGAGCAAGTATTATCAGTTGAAATCGACATGCAGCGTACCGAAAGCGTTAAACGTATTTGGCCGTATTTCAGAGACAGAAGAATAGATGCTTACAGTGATTTAACCAAACGCTGGCGTGACTGAAGGTAGTTCGGATATCTAATTTTAAGGGCCTTATTCATAGTCTAAGAGTGAATCATATGCAACACCCTCAATTTTGGATTAATACCATCGAGAATGGATTATATTGTGAGAGGCTCGATGCCTTCATAGACCCTGTCAATCCGGTGCATCGGCCATTATAAGGTATGGGCATGCTGATCACGCTAGGTCCGGTCATGGCGAAATATATGCCACACCTGAAACTATAACGTTCGTGTAACAATTTCTAACAATCTAATCTGTACATGCACTTGCACAATTGAGCGGTTTCTAATAAGTTAATTATAAGGTTAATATAATTGCTTCTATATTGAAGTTGATAAGTGAGGACTTATGTCAGGACAAGGATCAGGCGGAAATGTAATTGCAGCAATTTGCTCATTTTTTATTCCGGGTTTAGGCCAATTAGTACAGGGTAGAATATTGGCTGCGTTGGCTTTTTTTATTATCGCGACCGGCAGTTATACTTTGTCTCTAACCGTTATTCTCATTTTCATGTGGCCCATAGGTGCAATTGCGCATATTTGGTCAATTATTAGTGCCGCCAAATATCGCGCTATAGATGGATAAAGCAGCGTCTCTATATGATTATGCAACTCATAAAATAGCAGCATAATTAGTAACCGGAGCCGTTTTATTTCAAAATGGCTTTCATTCCCTACAATCACACAATTGTATCTATGCCGACAATTGCATGCAAAGCGCTTGTTTCCTCAGACCAATAAATGTGTAAAAAATAGCTCTCCACAAATTTTCCGATTGTACCAATCGATTTTATTCAGCGCCGGGTTCAATATTTTAGGTCTATACTTTTCTAGTACGAATACATTCGTATTTGTAGCGAGCAGGCATAGCGTTAATAATAAAAAATTACGTGATATGTTTAGGCCGTTCGCACTTCGCTTTTTTATTGAACTAAGGATATGGAATATGAATAAAGCTAAATTATTTTCGACTACACGCATTGCAGGCATTATTAGTCTGCTGTTTATGTCCGGTACCGTTTATGCGGAAACTGCCGAAATAAGTAAACCCAAAGGCGCAATGGGTACAGGTGTAACCAAAGCATATCAAGCAAAACCCAATCAGTTTTGGTGGCCCGAACAACTCAATCTGTCTGCTTTGCGTGACCACAACACGCGCTCAAATCCATACGGTTCAGATTTTAATTATGGTGAGGCTTTCAGTAAACTCGATCTTGCTGCAGTCAAGAAAGACATAGGCACTTTACTGACCACTTCGCAAGATTGGTGGCCTTCCGACTTTGGCAACTATGGCCCTTTCTTTATTCGAATGACATGGCACAGTGCCGGTACTTACAGAACGTTGGACGGTCGTGGCGGCGCTGGTGGTGCGCAGCAACGTTTTGAACCGTTAAACAGCTGGCCGGATAACGCTAACCTAGACAAAGCAAAAAGATTACTTTGGCCAATCAAAATGAAGTACGGTGAGTCTCTTTCCTGGTCTGACTTAATAGTACTAACTGGTAATGTTGCGTTAGAAAATATGGGATTCGAAACCTATGGATTCGCCGGTGGCCGTGCAGACGATTGGGAGCCTGATTTAGTTTATTGGGGTCCGGAACTAGAAATGTTAGCAAGTGATCGTGAAGACCTCGACGGCAAACTGCAACGTCCACTAGGGGCGACTCATATGGGTATAATTTACGTAAACCCTGAAGGCCCAAAAGGTGTCCCAGATCCTATTGGTTCCGCCAAAAACATCCGTACCACATTTGCTCGTATGGCAATGAACGATGAAGAGACGTTAGCGTTAACCGCTGGTGGACACACTTTTGGTAAAATGCACGGAGCACATAAACCTGCTGATTGCTTAGGTCCTGAGCCTGCTGCAGCTGGTGTTGAAGAACAAGGCCTAGGCTGGAAAAACAAATGTGGTAAAGGACATTCTGAAGACACTATCTCCAGTGGTTTAGAAGGGGCTTGGACACAGGCACCTACACGCTGGACTTCATTATACCTTAGCAATCTATTGAATTTTGAGTGGAAGCAAACCCGCAGCCCTGCAGGCGCAATTCAGTGGATACCTACCGACGAGTCGTTGCACCAGATAGTTCCTGATGCGCATGTAAAAGATAAGTTTAATCCACCGGTAATGACCACTGCAGACTTGGCGTTTAAGTTTGATCCTGAGTACAGAAAAATTGCTGAACGTTTTTTAGCTGATCCAAAAGAGTATCAACTCGCCTTTGCAAAAGCCTGGTATAAGCTAACACACCGGGATATGGGTCCAAGAAGAAACTTTTTAGGTAGTGAAGTGCCTGAAGATATTCAAATTTGGCAAGACCCTATTTCAGACGATACGCAGTCGACTATTGATAGTAAGGACGTTGCTAAGCTGAAATCTAAAATACTTGATTCAGGCCTCACTGTTCAAGAATTAGTCAGAACAGCTTGGGCGTCTGCTGCAAGCTATCGTGACACGGATATGCGTGGCGGTGCAAACGGTGCTCGTTTAGCTTTATCCCCACAAAAAGATTGGGCAGTTAACAATCCAGTGGAAGTAGAGAAAGTGTTGACCGTTCTTAAAGGCATTCAAAGCGAAGCTAATGGCGGCTGGTTTAATAGCCACAAAGTATCACTAGCTGACTTAATCGTGCTCGGTGGAACTGCTGCAATAGAACAAGCGGCTAAAGTTGCTGGGTATGACATACAAGTCCCTTTTAAACCTGGACGTGGGGATGCAACGCAAGAACAAACTGGGGTTAACTCATTCTCATTGTTAGAACTCAGCGCTGACGGCTTTCGTAACTACTTCGACGTAAAAGAAAGTTATAAGTCGCCCACGGAAATGTTAATTGATAAAGCAGATCAGCTTGATCTTTCAGTACCTGAAATGACTGTATTAATCGGTGGACTGCGCGCACTAGATGCAAACTATGCAGGCTCAAAGCATGGTGTGTTTACGTCTAAACCTGGAACATTAAGCAATGACTTCTTTGTCAATTTGTTAGATATGTCGACAGTTTGGCAGAAATCTGATGAAGATGGTATTTACGAAGGTATTGAGCGCAGCACGGGAGAAGCAAAGTGGACAGCAACCTCGGTCGATTTAATCTTTGGTTCAAACTCCGAGTTACGTGCTGTTTCCGAAGTATATGCTTTTGATACATCAAAACAGAAGTTTGTGAATGATTTCGTTGCCGCGTGGGTAAAAGTCATGAACGCTGATAGATAACAAACGTGATTATGGGCTTTTTATTGAGCCTGCACTGACGTGTTAATCAGTTTTTATAGTTAAAAATGCTGCATCATTTATTATGATTGCAGCGTTTTTTTATTTTCATCCCATTAGTTCTAATTCAGCTACCCAACGTTGCAGTCCAGCGCATTGAATAACCATAATAAACGATATAAGCCATATGGTAGCGTTGAATTGGTCACTATCTAAAATTGTGATTTGCAAGGGGAGTTACAACAGTTACACTGCGTGACAGACAAAAATAATAATAATAATAATAATGAAAAAAATCTTAGTAGTCCTCATTAGTTTATTCCTAACGGCGTGTGTTGTATCTGTTAGCGATAATGGCAAATACACACCACCGGTACAAAAACCAACGTCTTTTTTTGGTACTAAACAAGGCTTTTCTGAGCAACGTTTATTGCGTATTAATGACAAGATGCAAGAGTATATTGATGAAGGTAAACTTGCTGGCATCATGACCTTGGTATCGCGCAACAATCAAACTGTGCACTTCGCGGCACAAGGGATGCAGGACATAGCTGCGGGCAAACCCATGCAACGAGACACTATTTTTCGAATTTACTCCATGAGCAAACCGATTACCGCTGTTGCCGCGTTGACACTTTGGGAACAGGGTAAATTTCACATGAATGACCCCATTGCAATGTACCTCCCTGAGCTGGCCAATTTAAAAGTATATGTCAGTGGAAGTGGCGAGAATATGCGAGTCGAAGACGCAAAATCACCAGTACGTATTATTGACTTATTTACCCACACTGCGGGTTTTAGTTACGGCTTTAGTGAAAGTGAAGTTGATAAAATCTATCGCGCTTCGCCAATGATGCAAGGCAAAGCGACACGAGAAAATGTATTATCGGAACTCGCAAAAATACCACTTAATCATCAACCTGGAACACAATGGAACTATGGTATAAATACCGACGTGATTGGTTTTTTGGTAGAAAAGCTCAGCGGTATGAAACTGGGTGAATATGTAAAGCAACAAATTCTTGATCCATTGAATATGCAGGATACTGGTTTTTATGTTCCTGCTGAAAAAGCGCATCGATTATCCCAGATATATAGCAATAATAAAGAAGGTAAAACAGCGATAATGGAAACCGAGCCTCTTGGTGATTTTCTGACTGACCCAGAAATCCATAATGGTGGCGGTGGTATGGTCTCCACAATGGATGATTACCTCTCATTCGCTCGCATGTTGATAAATAGTGGAGAAGTAAATGGTGTGCGTATTTTAGGTCGTAAAACAGTCGAGTACATGCGTTCAAATCACCTTCCCGCTAATTTGCTACCATATAGAGATTGGGCTGCTGGAGAAGGTTATGGACTAGCAGTGTCTGTTACTATCGATACAGGTGCGCTGAAATTTATGGGCACTGAAGGTAACTTTGGTTGGTCAGGTGCAGCATCAACCTACTTTAGAGTTGACCCTGTTGAGAATGTAATCATTATCGGTATGGCGCAGTTTATTCCAAACGGCACTCACCGTTATGCTGATGACTTACGTAACTTAACTTATCAAGCGCTAGTTGATGAAAATTAATATCAGCAACTAGCAGGCGGTTACCAGAATGATTATTGATATATGCACGATTTGGTCAATCATGCATATCTTTAATCGATAGTCGCTTTACCATCGAGTTTATACACCGTTCCTCCTTTCATCACCATATCTACATTTTGTAGTAAGTTAATATAACGCAACACATCGCCTTTCACCGCAATAATATCGGCATATTTTCCTGCTGTAACAGTACCTGACTTGTCACTGACTTTCATCAGCACCGCTGGCCAATAGGTTGCAGCCCTTATCGTATCCATTGAAGATATATTCAATTCGTTTACCCAAAATGCCATTTCATTCCATGTACTTTGGCAATGAAATTTAGTTGGAATGCCGCTATCGGTGCCGATTAACATCACAACGCCCGCGTCCCTTAGCTGTTGCACTTTGTGTTTGAGCGTTGGCTTGCGTAAAGGGGTCAGTTGCATATATTCGAGTTGACCGACATTCTTCAAAGATGCTTTTATATCTTCTATCGTGCTTTGCTCTAACCCTCGATGCCAGCACTTATTGTCTAAGCTTTCGGGGTTAGCAACGGTTAAATCGTAATTCCATAAACCCTCGACGGTAGGTGTCCAATAAAGAGGCCCACCAGCTACACGTCCTTTAGCTGTTCGTTCAATAAGTTGATCAATAATGTCATCAGGATAAGCCGGAGCCGTAGTCAAACCTGTGTGTTCAAAATTATCAATTCCAATTTCTAATCCACGCCTAATCTCGTCAGGTTTGTGTGAATGTGCAACTACGATAAGATTTCGTGCGTGCGCCTGATCAACCACTGCTTGTGAGGTTTCCAAACTCATCATATCGTGGTCAATGAGCTTGATTATATCAACACCAGCATCTGCAAGCTGATTCACTTTTATTTTTGCATCACGGGGATTGTCTACCCCCCACCTGAACGCGTCGGTTCCAGGATAAGCCTTGTGCTGAATAAAGGGCCCAGAAACATACAAACGTGGGCCTGGAATTTCTCCCTTTTCAATTTTTGTTTTTATATTGATAGATTCTTTTAGGGGGGCGCCTAAGTCTCGTGCACTTGTGATCCCCGCTAACAACAGCTGTACCGCGCTAGCGGGCATAATTTCTGAACCCCACTTGTCAACATAGGCTTTGTCCCAGTACGCGTAATCAGAATGGCCGTTTAGCATTAAATGCGCATGGTTCTCCCATAATCCAGGTAAGACATCCATACCTTCAGTTGAAATGATTTGATAACCCTCGGGAATGGGTAGTGTGTCTATTGTCCCTACCTTTTCAATTATCCCATCTTTAATAAGAATGACACTGTTGGCTACTGGTTTATGCCCAAAGCCATCGATGAGCCGCCCGCCGACTAAGGCTTTATCTTGTGCGGCTAATTGGAAAGATATAGCAGGAAATAAACAAAGCGTTATGAGAAGAAATGGTAAGAAATTGATGGCTTTTTTGAATATCATAAAACTATCCTTAAGTAGAAAAGAGAGTTAGACGATAACCGTAAATCGAATAATTGCAAAGCTTTAGCTGCTAATTTTGATAGTCAGCGGATTTGCAGTAACAGTCGTAATAACGCTAGAGCAATAGATTTTTCGTGTATTTGACTAAGATACAAACGAACGCCATCTATCAAAAAAAAGGCCTGAGTTCAATAAAATATCGAAATCAGGCCTTAGGCACTAACTAGCCATTGAGGTTACCCGCAGCAGCTAGCTAGGTTGTCACTAATCAGATTAGCTCGCCTTTCTTCTGCGTAACCAAACGAGAGGTAATAACAGTAATGCAATCCAACCAGTGCTACCACCAGACTTATTAGTAACAGCTACTGATACTGCTTCTTCTGTGGTATTCAAGCCGTCAGAAGCAATAACTACAAACACCAGTTGGGTATCATAGTTAGTGCTAGGTGCTTCCATTGTGAAACTACTACCAGCGACACCATTGATTGTGAAAGTTATGTTATCACCCTCTGGGTCAGTAGCTGTTGCTGTCACAGTGATCATTCTGCCTTCTTGCACACTTGCTGGAGCACTTACACTTAACGTTGGAGCAATGTTGTTTTTGACCACAACATTAGCTATAGCAATGCTTGAATTGCCATTACTATCAACGACTCTCATTTCAAGAACAACTATAGAGTCTTCCGTTACTTCTGGAGCGATAAGCTTCGCTTCTTGAAGTCCGTTACCAGCAATAACCGCGGCTGGACCCGCCACTTGTACCCAAGTGATGTCAAAATCGTCACCATTTGGTTCAACAACTAGGCCTGCTAACGGAAGTTCACGCAATTCAATAACTTCTAAGGCAGCTATCGTATCGCCGCCTATTGTAAGTTGTGGTGCACCTTCAACTTGAACGCTCGCAAGTACTTCTGAAGCAACCGTAGCTGTTCCAGGTAGGTTAGTCACTGAAGACATCGCTAGTAATTGAATTGGTCCACCGGTGTTGTCTTCATCAACCGTAACGGTAAATGAAAGTTGCGTAGGTGCATCATCAACTGGTTGCAAGTAGAAACAAAGTATTGCGCCATCCACTGCATCAGTGCCTATAGCACCAATAGGTGCATCTCCAGAACCAAAGTAACCTACATAATGAGTAGTTAAACCAGCTGTACCTTCGGCATTTTCATAACCAATAGTGGTCGGAAGTTGTGCGGCAAAATTGTGTGTCACATCAGTGTATGCGTAAACAAAATTTGGCTCACCAGGTGCCGCGTCATTATTAACAACAATTTGGAAATCAATTTTATCTCCAACCGGAGCACCGCCCGCGGTGTAAGGAGTTTCCATATTGTCCCATTCAATGATTACGATACCGTCGCCACCAGTTGAAGCTACAGTTACACCACTATCATTTGCAATGTCTGCAATCATATCGCGCCAAAAAGGAGCAATAACTGCATTCGGTGCTTCAGCATCAGGTAATAACTGGTTTATATATTGAGTTTCGCCGACGTCGTTACCCAATGTAATGAAACCATCTTCAGTAACAGTAAAGCCATTGAATTCAGTTCCTAAAAATTGAATTCTATTACCAAACACCGCAGCTTGGTCATCACCATCAATTGCAGAGTTTAGACCAAGACCAAATCCAGCAAGGTCGATGTAAGTACCACCACCAAATGGCACTGCACACATTGCATCAGAGGCATTACTCGCAATCCTATAGGAAGGTTCAGCACCAAATAACGAAGGCTGAGTTACCATCCAAGTAAGCGTGTCACCATCAACGACAGCATCAGTGCTGGTTTCATCTACCGTAACACCCGCTGGTAAAGTTAAAGAAACTTCATAATCTCTGTCTTCATTAGTAAAGTTAGCGTCAACTTCAACCGAGAATTCCAGAGTGTCGCCAGGGTTTAATCTGTCTAGCGAGGGAGCAGTGACACGAACATCATCTTGACCGCGCACCACATCAACAGCAACTAGACCCAGGTTCCCTGCATTTTCAGCTGAAGTACCTAAATCTACTGCGCCAAAGTATAAGTCGCCTTCCATACCGTCAACTAAATCCCAAGTCATACGAATATCAAATTCGCTTAACTGGGCTATTGAACTAGGTGCACTGACACTAAGGTTAGTGCCAACTTCGCCATCAACAACGGCATAGTTAAGATTGAAGGTATCAACTGCATCTTCAGCTGATGCAAACCAATTCTGTACAATCATCCAGTACATGCCAGCAGCCGGCAATTCAATGTCAGCTCTTTCACTTGCTGAACCCGTAGCAGCGATTGCCACTATTTCGTCTTCAGTGGGTATACCATCGCCATTTGCATCAATAACCACAAATAGGTCTAGGTCAGGAGAAGTAGAATCAGACGTTGTTACTACTAAACGCTTAGCACCTTCAGGTACGTCGACAGTAGTAATAAATAAGCCATCAGCCAAATCGTCTAAAATGGATGTATTATCAGAATCTTCTGCAACAGAACCTGCAACGACAGTGGCTTTTGTTAAGCCGTAAGAAGTTGCTGTAAACTCTGTAATCTCTACCGCTAATACGTCTTTAAGCAAGTATGAATCTTGGTTACGTTTAGCTGTAGCTGATACTGATTCAGGAACGGTTCCGTTAGATGCCACAATAGCTACTGGCCAATGTAAATCTGGCGAGTTAGCAGCGGTGAAGTTAACAATACCGAATGAATAAACATCACTCGGTGAAGCAAATGCATCAATTGCAACGGTAACTTCTTGAGATTGCCCAGCAGTTAAATCGAAGGTTGCTGGCGTTACCGTAATTGCTAAACCACCAAGGATAGATGCAGCATCAACCGACCACGAACCCGCTTTAGTCGCTGTTACTGTTCTTGTCCAAGAACAAGTACCCACACAATTATTATCAGTAATGCTTGGCAGATTTAATGAGCGTGGCTCACCACCAATATTGGGGTTAGCGTTTTCGTAATTTGCAGCAGTTTCGTCCATGACCAAACCTGACGCAACCGCCTGATCTACTTGAACGCGACCAGAACCCATATCAAACCAATCACCTGCAGTTACACCATCTTCTTTCTTAACTGTTGGTGTTGCGGTCATTGTAAGAGCTGAGCGAATGTTATCCGCAGTCCACGTTGGCTGTGCACTTTTCACTAATGCAGCAGAACCAGCGATGTGCGGTGAGCTCATTGAAGTACCTGACAAATAGTTAAAATCACTAGGTGCTGGTGTACTAACGTCATAACCGTACTGCTCATCAGAGTATGCGGCATAAATTGCAACACCAGGGCCGGTAATCATCGGAGTTAGTGTCGAAATGGTTGTGCCCGGGCCCTTTGAAGAGAAACCAGCCAACACATCGACTCTATCTTCATTAAGGATTTGAACACCTACCGATGCGGTTATCGTTGCCATATGGTCGGCACCAGAGGCTAACCATGTTTTTAAAGCATCGCCGTTTGTCGAACTTATATGTATACCTGGAACAACATAAACATCGGAATTTAAACTTGCAGCGCCGCCATCAAGGTTTGCAAGTACATAGCCGCCTGCACCGCCATCAGCTACGTTTTGCGCTTTTTGGACCCGAGCTATGGCACCGCGATCACAAACCACAATTTCACCACTAAAAGTATCTGCGGGGAAAGGCTGTAAACACTGAGCTGAATCACCGTCCGGGTCGTTGGCATTAGCAAAATCACCGGCGTAAACAATACTCGCAGTAATTGCACCAGAATTTGAAACACCCGTGATATCTTCTAGCGTGGTGTCACCACCAGAGAAGTCGCCAATTT
>JAWUVZ010000102.1:0-33165 GCA_034112105.1 Glaciecola sp.
GATGAAAACTGCGCTACCGTATTCTCAATGACACCATTGATGAGTCCTTTCCAACCTGCGTGAACAGCAGCAACTTCAGTACCTGCGGAATTTGCCATCATTAATGCCATACAATCGGCGGTCATTACATTGCAAGGTAAATCAGGCGTTTGAGTAAAGGCGGCATCAGCTTGGATAGCGCCAGTAATAGGCAGTTCTGTCACTCGCAGAACGTTTGTACTATGGGTTTGATTTAACCAAGAAATAGGTTGGATATTAGGCACATGACTTTTCAACTCATGAGCTAGAAGCTGACGGTTTGTTTTAACACAAAACTCGTCATCACCTACGTGTGCGCCTAAATTCAAGCTATTATATACACCGCTACTGACACCACCATCAATAGTGGTGCTAGCGCAAAAAACGCGTTTATGTACTGGCCACTTGGGCTGAATAAACGTCAGTGCCGACAATTAAATATCGATTCCATTAATTTTTGTGTCTTCACGTACTATTTTTAACAGCGCCACAAAATCTTCTGGAATAGGTGCTTTGAAGGTCATTTCTTCTTTGCTGATAGGATGAGAAAGAGTTAACTGCGCAGCATGCAAGGCTTGACGTTTAAATCCGCGCAATGCCGCAATGAATTCCTCGCTAGCATTTTTCGGGAGTCGAGGCCTTCCACCATATAGAGCATCACCTACAAGTGAATGGTTAATGTGCGACATATGAACACGAATTTGGTGAGTTCTGCCGCTTTCCAGTTTCAAGCGTAAATATGTGTATGCACGAAACTTTTCTTTCACTCTATAATGCGTTGTCGCAGGTTTGCCAAACTCTCTCACTGCCATCGCTGTTCTTTTTGTGGCGTGTCGGCCAATCGGTTCGTCAACAAATCCGCCGGCGATCATCGTTCCCATGACTAAAGCTTCGTATTCACGACCCATCGTTCGTGCTTGCAACTGCTCAACTAAACTTGTTTGTGCCGGCAGTGTTTTTGCCACAACCATTAGGCCAGTAGTTTCTTTATCGAGGCGATGAACAATACCCGCTCTGGGGATCTGCTCGATACCGGGAACTTTTGCCAGCAAAGCATTTAACAGCGTGCCATCATGGTTTCCCGCACCAGGATGCACCACCAAACCTGCTTGTTTGTCGATAACTAATATATCGTCATCTTCATATATAACATTTAAATCGATATGTTGAGGCTCGCTACTGACTTGAACTTCATGTTCAGCCCCAATAACGATCTCTTCACCGCTTTTAAGTTTGAGTCTAGGTGTGTCTATTTTTTCACCATCAACGGTCACAAAGCCGGCCAATATCCATTCTTTTAGCTTAGATCTTGAGTATTCAGGGAACAAAACCGCCAAACATTGGTCTAGTCTTTTGTCGAATAACGTTTCTGGAACAGTTGCAGAAAGGTTAATTTGGAGTTTATTGATAGCCATAACATTCGCATTAATAAATAATGTCCGTAGTATAGCAAGCAAGTTATGTTGCATAACAGCAAGATTTTCTTACACAGCAAATAAACCTTAGTGTAGAATGACAAAACGTGGAAGATTTAGCGCTATATTGCGCAATAAAAAGCCCAAAAAAGATAGAAAGTTAGTTTGACGCCATACCAACTCATTAATAAATAGAAAAGGTTAAGTAATTTCAAATGATACTGAAAAATAAGATAAGCATCGCGATACTAGCCGCAACAATCATTGGATTAGGCGGTTGTGCGTCGTCTGCAGACGAGCAGGCTGAAGCGGTGGCGAATCAAGGTGTTCAAGCACTTTATGCTAATGCTCGCGAAAGCATGGCTATTGGCAATTTTGCACAGGCATCTCAAATATTAAGCGCTATTGATTCAAAATATCCTTTTGGTCCACATTCACATCAAGTTCAACTAGATCTTATTTTTTCATATTACAAAGTGGGTAAGCCAGACCAAGCTTTGGCAACAATTGATCGTTTCGTTCGCTTAAATCCAAATCATGCCGATGTTGACTACGCTTATTTTATGCGCGGTGTGACTAATATGGAACTCGACAACAATTTGTTCCAAGAAATGTTAGGAGTTGACCGCTCAGATAGAGACCCATCTAAATCTCGCGAAGCATTCGAAGATTTTAGACGCCTAATTCAAAAGTATCCGAACAGTAAATATGCGACAGATGCGAGAGAGCGCATGTTACATATTAAAAATAGGCTCGCTAGTTATGAAATTGCCGTGGCTCGTTATTATATGAGAAGACAAGCCTATGTCGCTGCAGCAAATCGTGGTAGATATGTTATTGAAAATTTCCCCGATACGAGTCAAGTGCAACCTGCATTAGAAATTATGGTGTCTAGCTATAATCAGCTTAATTTGACTGAGTTAAAGGAAAATGCAATGAGAACCCTTAGATTAAACTACCCTGATAGTGAGTTCTTAAATTAGATTTGAGTATTATCTCTGACACCTAGGCAAAGTTAAACACAAAATAAAGCACGCCAAAGCGTGCCTTATTTGCATGATTTTTCAGCTGCCGTTACGAAAGATTCAGGAAATCAATACTATTTGAAAAATAAGTGACTGAACGGGTTGATGAGTCTTGCCCAACCAGAAGTAAAGTGAAGTGGAGCATCGACAACACTGAATACCAAACAGCCTTCGTCAGATGTTGTTGATGGTGTATGAATATGTTCGCCGTCCATCACCATAAAATCACCGCTGCTATAACTAGCTAAACCATCATTGAATTCACCATTCACAACCAATGTCATTTCACTGCCACGGTGAGTATGTTCAGGCACACCTCCACCCTTTTCCATAAAAATGAAGTTAGCAACGGTATCACCACCTATATTGACTGGTGCCTGCCATAACTTGCCTACCATGTGAGACCAATTGCCCATTGACTCAGAGAGTCTGTTTAATGAGCGCGGCAGTGCAAATTTGCGTCCATCAAGCTCTATAACTGTATTTTTCGGTTCGGATATAATGCCTCTGTCAACTTCGCCAGAAGTGATGTCAGCCATCATACTACCAAATAAATCTGTATCAAAGCTCTGCGAATTGTCTTCACATAACCTTTCGGAATGGCCTTCAGTGTATAACATTACCTTCGAAGAGCACTGAGAGCACATATCACAATGCGCTGATATCATAAGTGCTTCTGCTGGTGTTAATAAACCGTCAGAAAATTTATCTAATTGCTTACTCGTGGGATGAAACTTAATCATGTGCTTCCAACATATCTTTGAGACGCTGCAATGCTAACCTGGTGCGCGACTTAACCGTACCGAGTGGGATTTCTAACTCATCCGCCACTTCCTGCTGCGATTTACCTTCGATGTAAATCGCTTCAATTACCGCTTTCTGCTTTTCGGGTAATTGATTAAACAATTCACCGACTTGTTGAAGCGTCACTTTCTCTTCAAGCGATTTTTCTTTAGGATCTGCGGTTTGTTCGCATAGGATCGGCCACATGTCGTCAGCACAAACATCTTCCTTACGATTTTTTAGCTTGCGCAACATATCGAACCGAATATTTCTCGCTATTGTAAATATCCACGTAGACGGCGATCCTTTTTCAGCGTTAAATAAATGCGCTTTCTGCCAGACGTTGGACATCGTATCTTGCACCAATTCCATTGCAATAGCTTCATTACCCATCTGCTTTAGAGCATATGAGCGAAGACGAGGCGCGAAATAACCAAATACCTTAGCAAACGATGCTTTGCATCGTTCTTTAGCTACCGTGTCGAGATGGGCTGCCATCTCTGCAGCGCAATCTTTTGGTTTTCTTACGTCAGGCTTGTTATTTTCCAATGTAATTCCGATAAGCATTCGTGTTTCCCAATGATGTTCATTATAGACTAATACGCGGATAACATTTAGAAAGATCACATCATAAAAATAGTATGGGATTTATTTATGGACTGTACTGTTTAACAAATTAAAACAATCTAATGTTTTTCATCAGCACCGCAAACTCCCTGTTACCCGTGCAACTCTTAAACCGACTTCAATCCACTATTCTATTAACTCCGAAAGATACTCTACAATCTTCTTACAGTCCTTTTGTGCCATGAAGTGCTGTTTTTGTTCAGCATCCACAGGAAGTAATTCAAGCCACCTGTTAATTACCCATAGCGGCTCATCTAATTTAATCGTTTCGTAAAGAGCTCTAATTTCTCCGTAGGTATCAAAAATTTCTGCCAGCCGTTCATTCATCGGCGATAGTTCCTGAATATCAATATCACACGACCAGACTTCCACTTTTTCGCAGTCTGCGACGCGCAATCCATCGTTTTCGGTTTCAATATTACTGATGGTTACGCAATTAATGCCCTCTACAGTAACACCCAAGAGCCCGTCGTCTAAAATGTCAAAATCAATAACCTTGCAATATGTTCCAGTCGGGAATATATGTGTATTTTGTTCTTTACGGCCTTTCGAATCAAGCATACAAATTATGAATCCAGCATCTTTTTCACAGGCTTCTGCTATCATTCGGGTGTAGCGGGGTTCAAAAATTCGCAACGCCATTCTACCCTCAGGGAGAATGTGCGCAGACAATGGGAATAAAGGACACTTCATAGTTTAAAACGTTCCCGATTAGTGTGTATTTTAAAATGATTACGATAAGAATACAGAATAGATCGAAAAGCCCCTAAATTAAAAAATTTTAATATCTTGATCTCAACGACGCTTTGTCAGGTAAACTTAGTTACCATATTAAACATGAGTGTGTCATGAATGCAATTACAAAGTTTGAGTCCTTCTACACTGATTTAGCGTCAATGAAAATCGAAGAGCTCGCAGGATTATATAGCAATGATGTGACATTTATAGATCCGATTGCAGCGCATACTGGCATTACCGCAGTGGAACAGTACTTCACGAAGCTTCTAGACAACGCAAAGTATTGCACTTTTACTATATATTCAATAGAGCAAACAATCTCAATAGCGACTGAAAGTGAAAGCTCAACAGACGAGTCTGGTTACCTTGTCACTTGGAAAATGTCATTTACATCTGCGCGCATGAATAAAGGTCAACCCATTCATGTGGATGGTGTTAGTCAACTAAGAGTTAAAGATGATAAAATCACATACCATCGTGATTACTATGACCTTGGCCAAATGATATACGAGAACATCCCTCTGTTTGGTAAATTGATTAAACGGATTAAAAGGACACTGGGATAATGGCAACAATACTTATCACTGGCGCAACTTCTGGCATTGGTGAAGCGCTTGCGGGTCTGTGCGCTAAAGCAGGACATTCTGTTATCGCGTGCGGACGCAATGAGCAAAAACTAGCTGAATTAGCCAAGATCGACAACATTACAACTTGCCGTTTTGATGTTACTGACGGGAAAGCAACCAAAGATGCGTTAGCGAATATCGCGTGTGATGTAGCGGTATTGAACGCAGGAACGTGCGAATACGTAAATATTAATGACGTTGAACCCGATATGTTTAAGCGCGTTTTCGATGCTAATGTGTTCGGTGTTATTAACGTAGTTGCAGCGCTCATTCCAGTACTAAAACCCGGAAATAAGATCGTCTTTGTAGATAGCTTAGCTCGCTTGCTCCCTTTTCCAAAGAGCCAAGCCTATGGTGCGAGTAAGGCCGCATTAAACTATATAGCAAAAAGTTTTGAAGTTGATTTAGCACATACGGGAATAGCGGTACAAACCTTATCTCCTGGGTTTGTTAGAACACCATTAACAGACAAAAATGATTTTCCTATGCCGATGCTCATCAGCGCAGAAGCCGCTGCTGAATATATGCTCAAAGGTTTACTATCCTCTCGCTCTAGCGTTTACTTTCCTCGAAGATTTAGCTTTATTGTACGCTTGTTAAATATGTTACCCGAAAGATTACAAAAACGAATGTGTATTAGCATGCGACAAGAACCAAAAAGAAAAAGAGAAAACGCATAATGACAAAAAGAATAGCCGTCATTGGTACTGGAATTTCGGGATTAACCTCAGCTTACATGCTCAATAAAGAACACGATGTAAAAGTGTATGAGGCGAATGATTATATAGGTGGTCATACTGCTACCAAGAATATTGTAGTCAATGACACTCCCTATTCAATTGATACTGGTTTTATCGTCTATAACGAGTGGACATATCCAAATTTCATCAAATTGATGCAAACTCTGAAAGTCGATACACAGCCCACTGAAATGAGTTTTAGCGTTAAAAACTTAAAAACTAAGATGGAATACAATGGGAATACGCTTAATAGTCTATTTGCCCAGCGTCGGAATATTTTTAGGCCCTCGTTTTGGCGCTTAGTACTCGACATAGTAAAGTTTAATAAGTTGTGTAAAGCGCATCTGGCTGAAAATAAAGAAACTGACAACATCACTCTACAACAGTTTATCGACCAACATGGACTGAGTGAAATCTTTACACAAAACTATATACTGCCAATGTGCGCCGCAATATGGTCAACTAGCTTAGAGGCGTCAGCTAACTTCCCATTATCTTTCTTTCTGAAGTTCTTTAATAATCATGGCCTTCTAAATATTACCAATCGGCCCCAGTGGTTCACGATTATTGGTGGTTCAAAGCAGTATATAAAACCATTGACAGAATCATATAAAGATAAAATCAGCTTAAATGACGCAGTTAAGAGTGTTGTGAAGGTTGATAACGGCTTTGTTATCGTTAGCGAAAAAGGCGAAGAAACTTTCGATGAAGTCATTTTTGCATGCCACAGCGATCAAGCACTACAAATGCTATCCGCACAGGTACAATATAATATTAACTTGCCTGACTATAGCGAAATATTATCTGTTATACCCTACTCCATGAACGAAGTGGTATTGCATACGGATACCTCTGTTTTACCTAAACGCCCTCTCGCATGGGCAAGTTGGAATTACGAAATTGAAGGAGCCAAAGCGGAAGCATCAAGACCTGCGGCTGTCACTTACAATATGAATATTCTGCAATGCTTGCAGAGCGATACTACCTTTTGCGTAACATTAAATAATACGCAAGCCATTTCACCCGATAAAATTTTGGGTACTTATTATTATGCGCACCCACAATTCAGTCCTCAAATGGTAAAAGCACAAGAACGCCGAGCAGAAATATGCGGCATAAATGGTATTCATTTTTGCGGAGCATACTGGTACAACGGCTTTCATGAGGATGGTGTTCGAAGTGCACTAGACGTTTGCAAGCGCTTTGGTGTTAGCCTGTAATGACCGAACAAAACACAAGAGCCTCAGGTTCTCAAACGAATACAGAGTCAGCGTTGTACAACGGGATTGTTTATCACCAACGTTTTGTACCCAAAGTACATCGCTTTAACTACAAGATTTATTTGTACTGGTTAAAACTAAGTGAAATAGAACAACTGAATACGCAAGTTAAAGGATTTTCAAATAAACGAGAAGGCTTTAGTGCTGCTAAGTTTTTACGTGAGGATTATTTAGGGGACCCTGAGCAGCCGCTGGAAACATCAGTACTCGCAAGGATGTCACAATTAAGTGGGGCAAACTTATCCGGCGATGTGTTTTTTCTCGGTCAAGTACGCACATTTGGTTGGTACTTTAGTCCTGCTAATTTCTACTATTTAAGAAATAAAGAAGGCGTTTACACCCACATGCTTGCTGAAGTAAGTAATACACCTTGGGATAAAAGACACCACTATTTGGTTGACCTAGAAAAACAAGAAGACTGCGACAAGGCATTCCATGTCTCACCCTTCAATCCGATGGATATGACTTACCAATGGAAAATAAAACAACCCGATACAAATCTTAGACTACATTTATCATGTATAAAACAACAGAAACACTTTGAGGCTGCGTTGAATATGCAACGACAGCCTTTAACGACCAAAACACTGCGTAGCGCTTTACTCAGTATTCCTAGTATGACCTTAAAAACGGTTGCAGGAATTTATTGGCAAGCTCTGAAACTATTTATCAAGCGCGTACCAATTTACATGCATCCATGAAGTAAGGAAGAAGTATGTCACATAGCGAACAAATAATACAAAACAGCGATCCAATGACTTTTATGGAACGCAATTATCGTCAGCTTTTCGTTAAAGCGATGCAAAATATGCCTGAAGGGCATTTGACTTTAAAAGAAAATGGTCGATTAGTTGCACAGTGCGGCAATCCAGATCAAGACTTACATGCAGAAGTTAATATTATTGACGGACGTGCTTACAAGCGCTTAGTACTCGGCGGCAGTGTAGCGTCGGGTGAAACATTTACCGACGGATGGTGGACAACACCAAGCTTAACTAACGTTATCCGCATATTTGCGCGTAATTTAAGTACCTTGGATGAATGGGAAAACAAATTCAAATGGGTCACCATGCCCGTATTGAAAATTCAACATTTCTTGCGTCGCAATTCTCGTGACCAAGCGAAGAAAAACATTTCTGCCCATTACGATTTGGGCAATAAGTTGTACGAGAAGTTCTTAGACCCATCAATGATGTACTCATCGGCAATATACCCTACGCCAGAAGCGACCTTAGCCGAAGCTCAAGAGAATAAACTCCGCTCGATTTGCGACAAACTGCAACTCAGCGCAAATGACCATTTGGTTGAAATTGGCACTGGCTGGGGCGGATTAGCTATTTATGCAGCTAAGAATTATGGCTGTAAGGTAACCACAACCACCATTTCCGATGAGCAATATGCATTTGCACAGGAATGGGTTACTCAAGAAGGCCTTGATGACAAAATCACGTTATTGAAAAAAGACTATCGCTTGTTAGAGGGAAAATTTGATAAATTGGTGTCTATAGAAATGATTGAAGCTGTTGGCAAAGCGTATTTAGCTGACTTCTTTGAGAAATGCTCGTCGCTATTAAAACCAAATGGCCTTATGTTGCTCCAATCAATTACAATCGACGACCGTCGTTATGACAGTTATTCAAATAGTGTGGATTTCATTCAAAAGCATATATTTCCAGGTGGCTTTTTGCCCTCTCAGTTTGCTATCAATAAGTTTTTAAAGACCTGTACCGACATGAATATACGGGACTTACATGACATTGGTCTGGATTATGCGAAAACATTGCATGACTGGCATGTTGCCTTTGACAAAAACAAAGAAGCACTCAAGGAAGATGGATATGACGAGCGTTTCGCTCGCATGTGGCAATATTATCTAAATTACTGCGAAGGTGGTTTTTTAGAACGAGCGATAAGCACAGTCCAGCTTGTTATTAGTAAGCCACATTATCGTGCTGAGTTAGACCGGTCTTAGTTTGGTATTAAGAGCATTACTAATGCCGTCTTAAATGAAAAGAAAAGCCCTATGCAATGTAAAATATTTGAAGTGCCCTCCGAAAGTTTGACAAACCTTCGAGGGGTTTTTATATATCGATTTCCGTTATATTTTGATATTAGCAAACTAAACGGTGTCACTAAGTTAACATTCTAAAAAAGCCTATGGCTCAAGCACTGATATAGGATCTGAGTACTTCGGCTTGCCTTGCATAATCGATATTTCAACACGTCTATTTCTGCTGCGTGATTCAGATGTGTCGTCTTCCTCCATAGGCTGAGTCGATGCTTTACCCACTATTTTCATTCTATTTTCATCGAATCCACGTGCTTTGCGCAATTCTTCAGCTACGGCAACCGCTCTTTGTGCCGACAAGTCCCAGTTAGAGCGATATAACTCATTCGAAATTTGTACATTGTCGCTATGTCCTGTGACTTCAATTTCACCTGGCATGTCCACTAGAAGCTCACCTATGTCGCGAATAACTGGTTTAAATTGCGGTTGTAAAAATGCAGAACCAGCAGAGAAAGACCCCGTTTCTCGTATGCGAATAACAATTTGTTGTCCTAAATTTTCAACATCTATCGCACCGTCTTTGATTTCTTTTTGCAATAAATCTTCTATTTTCTTGATGTTTTTCTCGCTTTGCGCTTTGCTAGCAGCGGCCGCCGCAGATGCCGCAGTTTGACTTGCCGTTTGGGCTGACTGACCGCCTCTAAACGTACCACGTTGTTTTTGTCTGCCACCGGCACTGTCTTCTTCGCCGTCTTGAAAGTTCAACATCGGCTTAGTAATTTCTTGAGTTATTTGCTGTACTGTATCAATAGGCGTGGGGTCTGGTTTACCCGGTCGAAACTCCATTGCAATAACACTGGTCCCTTTAGGAATATCTTTTAATTCAATTTTATTCTGAACACCAAATGCAAACTTCATTGAACCAGCTATTTGTTTAAATTTTTTCACGTCCATTTCAGAAAACGAAAGCAGTAATACGAAAAAGCACATTAGCAAACACATTAAATCAGCAAACGTTCCCATCCACTCAGGTAGACCTTCGGGCGGACATTTTGGGCATTCGTCGTCCTCCACTATTCCGTTTCCTCATTATTGCGTCGACCTTCAGCAAGATAGCCTTTTAAAACACCTTCAATAACACGCGGGTTTTGTCCATCCGCAATACCCAAGATACCGTCCAGAACAAGCCGTTGATTCAGCTTCTCTTCAGCTGCTCGCACGCTTAATTTAAAAGCAATAGGTAAACATATAATATTAGCTAAGAAGGCCCCATATAATGTTGTTAATAGTGCAACCGCCATTGCAGGACCTATTGTTTTCGGGTCATCCATGTTGGATAGCATAGCAACTAAACCAATCAAGGTACCAATCATACCCATCGCTGGCGCAATCCCACCTAACGATTTAAAAATTTCAGCGCCAGCACCATGACGCGCACTCGTATTAGTAATATCCTTGCCCATAGTTGTTCTGACGACCTCAACATCGTGACCGTCAACTAGCATGTCCACGCCTTTTTGCATAAAGGCATTATCAATAACTGCTTCTTCCAATGCTAGAAATCCGCCCTTGCGAGCAGCATCTGCCATTTCAACGACTTTTTCGATTAATTCTTCAGGTTTTTGAATTTTGAACATAAAGGCTTTTGCCGCAACTTTGCCGGCACCTAAAAACTGCCCAAGTGGATATTGCGAGAGAACAACAAATATTGAACCACCAAATACAATAAATATTGAAGGTACGTTGATAAAGGTCCCTAAATCGCCGCCCATGACCATTGCCATTACGACAAAGCATATGGCTCCAATCATACCGATGAGGGTTGCTAAATCCACGTGTCACTCCTATTAAAAATTCTGTTTACAAATTTACTAACGTTATTGGTAAGCAGTCTACCTGTAAAGCTCAAATTCGCGATATCAGTTTCAATACCTTTGTATCTTGGACTAATGACAGCCTGCAAAAGTGTTAACGGCATCAATGCTGAAAGCTTTACTGATATAGCGATATTTTCACTCATATTTGGGCAAATTAATTGACCTTGAATCGCCCCTCAGTTATGGTTCTACGTAAGAATTTACAAACAAAATTGAAGTCAATGACAGATCAAAAAACATCATTTGAAGCCGCGATGCAAGAGCTAGAAGAAATTGTCGTCGAAATGGAGAAAGGTGATATTCCTTTAGAGGACTCACTGAAGAAGTTTGAACGCGGTATTCAATTAGCAAGGCAAAGCCAACAACAGTTAAAAGCCGCTGAGCAAAAAGTACAAATACTCATGCAATCAAACGGCGAAGAGACACTTGCTGATTTCGAAAGTGATGAGTTTTAGTAATTATGTCTTTATCGACCATTCAACAAGCCTTACAAATCCGTATCGACCGCAAACTAGAGTGCTTTATTGAGCAACAAACACAAGCGGCAGATGAGCTTATCGAAGCAATGAAATACAGTGTTTTGGGCAGTGGTAAGCGCATACGTCCATTATTGTTATCTATCGTAGGGAATATGTTGGGCGCGGATGAAGACGACCTTGATGTTGCTAGTATGTCTGTTGAGTGTATACATGCCTACTCCTTGATTCATGACGACTTACCCGCTATGGATAATGATGCATTGCGCCGAGGAAAACCGACAAGTCATATACAATATGGCGAGGCAACAGCAATTTTAGCTGGTGACGCACTGCAAACACTCGCCTTTGAAATTATTTTGAACCATCCATTATCTAAGCAAAATGATCTAAAACGGATTGACTTGGCAAAGACAATTGCCAAGGCGTCTGGCGTCAACGGCATGTGCGCTGGTCAGAGCATTGATTTAACTGCTACTGGTAATGAAATATCACTGGAGCAACTAACTCAACTTCATCAGTTAAAAACAGGCGCGTTGTTAAGCGCCTGTGTTTCGTTAGCGAGCATACTTGCGCCGCAAATATCGGATGAACACAGTCAATTATTACAACAATACGCGAGTAGAATTGGTCTCGCGTTTCAAGTACAAGACGATATTTTAGACGTAGTATCAGACAGTGAAACCTTAGGTAAACCTCAGGGTTCAGATACAGAATTAGATAAGAATACATTTGTGTCACATCTCGGTTTAGAAGGGTCACAAATATTTTTACGAAAATTGCACAATGAAGCGCTGCAAACAATTACATATTTACCTTACAATACAGAGCAATTAAAAGCGTTTACGGACTTTTTGGTTTCGCGAAAATATTAGTATTAAAAACCTATCATTCGATAAAAAAGCGCAAAGTACATGCCTAACTAAACGAATTACCAACAGAAAAAGACACCTTCGTCATTCATCAACAATGTTATAATCGCGTGAGCACGCGGTATCACTGATAGAAGATAAAATAAATAATGACATTAAACCTAGCTGATTATCCAAATTTAGCGAAAGCAAACATACCAGAAGAGTTGCGTAAGCTACCCAAAGACTCTTTGACTAAAATTGCAGACGAATTGCGACGCTACCTGCTTGATAGCGTTAGTTTAAGCAGTGGCCACTTTGCATCCGGTTTAGGCACCGTGGAGTTAACTGTTGCGCTTCATTATGTTTACAACACCCCGTTCGACCGGGTAGTTTGGGACGTTGGCCATCAAGCTTACCCACACAAAATTTTAACTGGTCGACGGGACCGTATGACGACCATTCGTCAAAAAGGCGGATTGCACCCCTTTCCTTGGCCTCCTGAAAGTGAATACGATACATTTGCTGTTGGCCATTCTTCAACGTCAATCAGTGCCGCATTAGGTATGGCTATTGCCGCTGAACGAGAAGACAGAGGACGCAAAGTCGTTGCCGTCATTGGTGATGGAGCGATGACGGCAGGTATCGCGTTTGAGGCATTAAACCACGCTGGTGATATAGGCAAGGACTTGGTGGTTATCTTAAACGATAACGAAATGTCGATATCGGAAAACGTAGGTGCATTAAACAGTCATCTCGCTCGCCTCTTAACTGGTAATTTTTTCAATAGCATTAGAGATGGTGGAAAGAAAATTCTAAGCACTGTGCCCCCAATCAAAGACTTTGCAAGCAGAGCTGAAGAACATATTAAAGGCATGATTGTACCTGGAACTATTTTTGAAGAGTTAGGTTTCAATTACTTTGGGCCTATTGATGGTCACGATGTACATGCAATTGTCGACACACTGACCAATATACGCAAAATGTCAGGACCGAAAATTTTGCATGTCGTTACCAAAAAGGGAAAAGGCTATGAACTAGCTGAGCAAGACCCTATTAAGTGGCATGCAGTTCCTAAGTTTAATCACCTAGAACACAAGTTACCTAAGTCGGTGCCTAGTTCTCCAAACTTCTCTGCTATATTCGGCAAGTGGCTGTGCGACATGGCACAAGTAGACACTAATTTAATGGCTATCACGCCAGCAATGCGTGAAGGTTCAGGTATGGTCGAGTTTTCTCAGCGTTTTCCAAAGCAATACTTTGATGTTGCGATTGCCGAACAGCATGCAGTAACACTTGCAGCAGGAATGGCACGAGAGGGTAAAAATGTCATCGTCGCTATTTACTCTACCTTTTTACAACGAGCATATGATCAGTTAATCCATGATGTTGCTATTCAAGAATTACCTGTCTTGTTTGCTATCGATCGCGCCGGGCTTGTCGGTGCAGATGGTCCAACCCATCAAGGTGCGTTTGATATAAGTTTTCTTCGTTGCATTCCAAACATGATCATAATGACACCTTCAGATGAAGTTGAATGTCGTAACATGTTATATACCGGCCACCAAGCAAATAAGCCAGCCGCAGTAAGATATCCAAGAGGATCGGGAACGGGCATTGATGCCACCGGCGATATGCAATTACTAGAAATAGGTAAAGCAAAGACGGTAAGAAAAGGTAAGAAAGTTGCAATCCTCAACTTCGGTACGTTAATGCCTTATGCGACTGACGCCGCAAATCAGCTGAACGCGACGTTAATTGATATGCGTTTTGTGAAACCGCTAGATGAGGCAGCGTTAGTTGAAGCTGCTAAACAGCATGAACTACTGATAACACTAGAAGACGGCGCTATTGCTGGCGGTGCTGGCGGTGGTGTTGCCGAAGCGTTATTTAAGCACAAGCTTACACCGAACTTAATCCAGTTAGGTTTGCCAGACGAATTTATTATGCAGGGAACTCAGCAAGAAATGTATGCTGAATTAGGCTTGGATACTAAAGGTATTTTGGCAGCAGTCGCGGCGAATAATTAATTTACGTTTGTGCGATATAATAATATCGTTCTTTGCTCTATAAAAATTGTACACAATTATTTTATTTCACACCTATAACTGCAGCTATAGGATATCCGATAAGAAATATAATATCCCGTGCAAACAAGCGCATGCAATTGCGCCTGCTACAATATCGTCTATCATAATTCCAAAACCACCGTGCACACGTCTGTCAAAGACACTAATTGGCCACGGTTTTAGAATGTCAAAAAAACGAAATAGTAAAAACCCCAGCAATAATGAAAGTGGATTGAGAGGAATGGCAATAAAAGTTACCATCATACCTGCGACTTCGTCCCATACAATCGAGCCATGATCGTGCATTTTTAGATCACGAGCTGTTTTTCCACAAAGATAGATACCCACCAAAAAGCTAACAACAGTAATAATGATAAAGACTTCTAGGCTGACAAGGCTCATCCCAAACAGAATAGGAAGAGCTGCCAGTGAGCCAAATGTGCCCGGCATCATTGGCACTAAGCCAGAACCAAAACCCAATGCCAAAAAATGCACAGGATTTTTCATGCTAACTCGTTGACGTAAGGTTTTATCCATTAGGAAAAGTGCTCAAAACCAAAGTTTTTTGATTCAAACTCGAACGGTTTTTCGTTAAGTCGAAGATCGATCTTGCCAGTTGCGCCGGTAATTTGTCCGATGCAAGTCACTCGAATATCGTAACTTGCCAATGCTGTTTCAATATGGACTCTTTGTTCCTCAGGCACCGTGAACAGTAATTCATAGTCGTCACCCGCAGTGGCCGCATAAGTAATGGCCTCTATTACGTTTTCAATATTAGCGCTAATGGCTTCTGAAATAGGCAACTTATCAAGGTGCACTAAAGCACCTACATGAGAGCGCACAACAACTTGTTTTAAATCTTGTATAAGCCCGTCAGATATATCGATACTTGATGTCGCTATACGTCTAAGGGTTGTGCCAGCGAGAACTCTAGGCGTTGGAAAACAATGCCGATTTTTCAAATACGATGCATGCTCAGGATTGCTTACTTTGATTTTATTTTTGAGCAGATCTAGGCCAACACCGGCATCGCCTAATGAACCAGTGACTAACAACCAGTCTCCAGGATTAGCACCACTGCGCGTTATCTGATTATTTTCAGGTATGAAACCTTGTGCGGTAATAGTAATACTCAGAGGGCCTTGAACAGTGTCGCCACCAATCAATTGAAATGAAAAGTAGTGGCTAAGACTGTGAATTTTCTCCGAAAAGGCTTTGACCCAACTCTCGTCGATACTCGGCAACGAGAGCGATAAGCTAATCCAAGCTGGTTCTGCTCCCATTGCAGCAAGGTCACTTAAATTTACTGCAATTGCTTTATGGGCTATTGATTCAGCAGCCGTGCCAGGAAGAAAATGAACACCTTCAACAAGTGTATCTGTCGTTGTAACGACGCATTGGCCCACCGGAACTTTAGTTACCGCTGCATCATCTCCAATGCCTAGCAATACATCTTTACGAACATGACCACCTTTGACAAAATATTTACCAATCAAATCAAACTCTTTCACTGCATTAACTTCTTTCGTCTTTTCGAAGTGTTTTAACGGCTTTATCTAACACGCCATTGACAAACTTATGACTCTCTTCCGCGCCAAATGTTTTGGCTAACTCAATTGACTCATTAATAACAACCTTATAAGGAGTATCAAAACGTTCAACTAATTCTAGCGTCGCTATGCGCAGAATCGCCTTCTCAACCGGGTCAAGCTCTTCAGGCAAACGACCTAAATAGGGCTTAATCGCCTTGTCTAACTCTTGTGTTCTTTGTGCGACTCCGCGCAACAGAGCTTGAAAGTATTCCATATCCACTTTTTGCATATTATTGGTGGTAGCAATACTGAGTTCTATTTGTTCTATTGGGTTGCCACTCATTTGCCAACCATACAAACCTTGAACTGCTAGCTCTCTAGCCTTGCGTCGTGCAGCAGGTTTCACTTAGTTCGCCTCTTCAATAGCACTAATAACGTTAACCATTTCCAGGGCGCATAATGCAGCCTCAGAACCTTTGTTACCCGCTTTAGTACCTGAACGCTCAATGGCCTGTTCAATACTTTCCGTAGTAATAACGCCAAATGCGATAGGGATACCCGTTTCTAGGGCAACTTTCGCCAGCCCTGCATTACATTCACCAGCAACGAATTCAAAGTGTGGAGTACCGCCACGGATGACTGCACCTAGCGCAATAATCGCATCATATTTATTTTTTTCAGCAAGTTTTTTAGCAACTATTGGTAACTCATAGGCGCCTGGCACCCTAACCACTGTAACGTCATCAGTGTTAACTTCGCCGTAGCGTTCTAGTGTATCTAATGCACCATCCAACAAACTCTCGACTACAAAACCGTTAAAGCGAGCTACAACAATGACAAACTTCTTACCAGTCGCTCGAATATTACCTTCAATTTCTATCATGTTGCTCTCCAAAAAAATCGGCGCGAATTATACCATAAATCACGCAAAGATTAATTGTTATAAGGGTTTATTTTTTATCGTAAATGTATTCGACCACTTCAAGACCAAATCCAGACAATGCAGAATATTTAATTGGCTTGCTCAATAAACGCATCTGTTTAATACCGAGACTTGCAAGTATTTGCGAGCCGATGCCGACCGTACGCGATGACCCTTCCCATGCCTTACCTTCAGCAACTTCATCGTTATCTTCAGCTTGAAACTGTTTGACTTGCAAAACGATGTCTTCTTTTTTACCTAATAGGACTAGCACGCCACCCTCATTATTAATACGTTGCATTGATTCAGATAACGGCATTGAACGGTTAATCGCTCTGGTGGAGCAGAGTAGATCACTCAAGGTATTGTGCAAATGCACTCGTACTAAGGTCGGTTTACCCTCAACAATTTCGCCCTTTTTAAGTGCAAAATGAATTTGTTCATCAATCACATCTTTAAATGTAATAAGTTCAAAATCGCCATAAACAGTGGGCAAATTACACGTCGCTACTTGCTCAATAGTTGTTTCGTTTAAATTTCTATATTCGATAAGATCAGCAATTGTACCAACCTTTAAGTTATGTTTTTGAGCAAATATTTCAAGCTCAGGGCGTCTTGCCATGGTGCCGTCATCATTAAGTATTTCAACAATAACGGAAGCAGGTTCACAACCCGCCATTCTAGCTAAATCAACGCCGGCTTCAGTATGACCGGCCCTATTAAGCACACCTCCTTCTTTAGCAATCAAGGGAAATATATGGCCAGGTTGTACGATATCTTTCGCAATAGCATCTGAGCTGACTGCTGCAAGAATAGTTCTTGCTCTGTCGGCGGCAGAGATGCCAGTTGTCACACCTTCGGCAGCTTCAATAGACACAGTAAAATTGGTAGAAAACTGGGCATTATTATTGTCTACCATCAAAGGTAATTTCAACAGCTTGCAACGCTCGGCAGTCATAGGTAAACACACTAATCCGCGTGCGTGGGTGACCATAAAGTTAATTGCCTCTGGCGTAACATGCTCAGCTGCCATAATCAGATCACCTTCGTTTTCTCTATCCTCATCGTCCATCAAAATAACCATTTTGCCTAATTTGATGTCTTCGATAATTTCCTGTGTTGTATTCAACGCCATTACATTTCTCTTCGTTTTTTTATAAATACTCTGAAACCATACTTTCTTGATTTCGCTCTCACTCTTTGCTGCTAGACTAAAATATGAGTTTAGTGCAAGTGAGTCTATTTCAAGTAGCCATGTTCAGCTAAAAAGGCCATGCTAATATCTTGTTTTTCTTCTTGTGCCGCTTTGTCGCCTAACATTAATCTTTCCAAATACCGTGCGATAAGGTCAACTTCTAAATTAACTTTAGTACCGGTTGTGTAAGTTCCAATAACCGTTTCTTCTAAGGTATGAGGTATTAACCACAACATAAACGCGGCACCTTTAACTTCATTTACAGTTAAACTTACTCCGTCTACTGTAATTGAACCTTTGTGGGCGATGTACTTAGCTAATTCATCCGGCGCTTTGACCCAGACTTCAACATATCGCTCGTGATCAGTAACAGACAGAACTTCGCCCACACCATCGACATGACCACTGACAATGTGTCCACCGAAACGGGTGTCGGCACGCATTGCTTTTTCAAGATTCACTTCACTACCATTCGTATAGTTAGCAAAGCCTGTGTATTTTATAGTTTCAGACGAGACATCAACGCTATAATAGTGTGCGCCGAAATCGACAACCGTTAAACAAACTCCATTAGTGGAGATACTATCACCTAAAGCGACGTCGCTCATATCGAGTTTGCCTGTCTCTACAGTTAGGCGAATATCATCTCTATGATTGACCAATGACTTAATCGTTCCCTTGGCTTCTATAATCCCAGTAAACATTTAACGACGCTCCCAATACTGTTGAATTGTTGTTAGCTTTTAATTGATAAGCGAAGTTTTAGATCGTTACCAACCTGAGTGACTTCCTCAAACTCTGTTTTAATTGCGTTTTGTAAACTTGTTAGTTGACCAATATTCGCCGCACCTCTGGCGTCAATACCAAGCAACATAGGAGCTTGATAGACAATCAGCTCATTTACTAAATTCGCATTTAAAAGTGCGCCAGACAGCGCCGCACCTGTTTCAGTCCATACGCGGTTAATCTGCTTTTCAGCTAAGGCGCGCATTATAGCCTGTAAATCTAAATATTGGCGAGGTTGTGATGATTCATTTAGTATTGAATCTGCCAATGACACTTGAATTTGTTCGATATTTTTTGCAGTGAGGTTTGGATTATGTTTTGCATTAAACACAATTACTTGGTGCTCATCTTTAAAAATTTGATAGTTATTGTGCAGTCTATTTTGACCATCAATAATCACACGCAGGGGCTGAGAGGCTCGTTTTTTGAAAAGCGAACATTCAAGTTCAGGCAACTCTTCAGTACGCACGTTCAATTTTGGATTGTCGGCTATAACGGTATCAGCACCACTTAAAATAGCACAACTAAGTGCTCGTTCTATCTGGACGTTAGCACGCGATTTGGGCCCAGTAATCCATTTACTCTCGCCGTTATGCAATGCCGTTTTACCATCGAGGCTAGTAGCTAGCTTGACTATCACCCAAGGTAAATTATGTGCCATACGAAAATTGAATGCGGTGTTTAATTTCTGTGCTTCAGCATCCATTAGCCCAACATCAACTTTTATACCCGCATCTTGTAAAAGCGCAATGCCTTTATACCTAACTTCGGGATTTTCATCAATACTCGCAATCACTACTCGTGCTACTTGGGCGTCAATGAGTGCTTTTGCGCAAGGAGGAGTTCTACCTTCATGACTGCAGGGTTCAAGAGTCACATAAGCAGTTGCACCCAAAGTGACAGGCATTGCATGATGGCCAATTTGGTCAAGGGCGACATGTTGATGAGGTGTAAAACCGGCGTCTATAAGCGCATTTACTTCAGCATGCCCTTGACCCGCTTTTTGATGATAGCCTTGGCCGATTAAGTTACCGCTAGTATCAATAATAACGCAACCGACGTTCGGATTAGGTGTTGTAGAAAAGCGCCCATTGCAGGCCAATTTCAATGCCATTGCCATCCAATATGCATCCGTTTTAGTGAACGTCGACATTAATCACCTAGCTTGGCAATTTCTTCACCAAACTCGCGAATATCCTCAAATGAACGGTATACCGATGCAAAACGAACATACGCCACTTTGTCTAATTCTTTAAGTTCATCCATTATAAGGCTGCCAAGAAACTCGCTTTTAATTTCTCGCTCTCCAGTTGCCCGTAATGATGACTTGATGCGCACAATGCAATTTTCAACTTTTTCAGTGCTAACAGGGCGTTTTTCGAGCGCTCTTTGCAGTCCAGCCCTAAGCTTGTCCTCATTGAAAGGTTCGCGTCTATCGTCGCGCTTAACGACACGGGGCATCACCAGCTCAGCAATTTCGAAAGTGGTATATCGTTCACGGCACTCTAGGCATTCTCGACGTCTGCGCACTTGAGCACCGTCGGCAACGAGCCTTGAATCAATAACTTTAGTTTCTTGTGCAGAACAAAATGGACAAAACATAAGCAAACGCTCCAAAAATAAGCAAGGCCATACATATAATGTATGGCCTGCAATGTAGCTTGTGTTAAAAAATGCGTTAACTAGCGATGCACTGACTAACCATAAACAGGGAAGCGTTCACATAACTCAACAACTTCGCCTTTGACTCTTTCTATTACACTTTGGTCTTCAATATTATCTAGTACATCACACATCCAAGTCGCGACTTGGCTTGCTTGTGCTTCTTGAAAACCACGTCTTGTGATCGCTGGAGAACCAATACGTAAACCACTGGTGACGAAAGGTGATCTTGGATCGTTAGGTACAGAGTTTTTATTTACCGTGATATTAGCACTACCCAAGGCAGCATCCGCTGCTTTACCGGTAATGTCTTTATCAATTAAATCTAACAAGAATAAATGATTATCAGTGCCGTTTGACACAATTTTATAGCCTCGTTCTTGCATCACCGCCACCATAGCTTTAGCATTTTTAAGCACTTGTTGCTGGTAAGTTTTAAATTCAGGTTCTAGCGCTTCTTTAAAGGCAACCGCTTTAGCAGCAATCACGTGACACAACGGCCCGCCTTGGTTACCTGGAAATACTGAACTATTGAACTTTTTATATAGAGTTTCATCGCCGCAAGCTGACAAAATCAAACCACCGCGTGGGCCAGCTAATGTTTTATGTGTCGTTGTAGTCACCACGTGCGCATGTGGCAGCGGGCTAGGATAAACACCTGCCGCAACTAGACCAGCTACGTGAGCCATATCCACTAGCAAATAAGCGCCAACTTTGTCGGCAATTTCGCGAAAACGAGCCCAATCAACAATACCCGAATAAGCAGAAAAACCACCAATAATTAATTTAGGTTTATGCTCGACTGCAAGTGCTTCAACTTGCTCATAATCGATAATGCCAGTGACTGGATGTAAACCATACTGAACCGCATTATACGTTTTACCCGAAAAGTTAACATGAGAACCATGTGTAAGGTGACCACCATCAGCCAAGCTCATTCCCAGTACAGTGTCATTGGCATTGATTAGGGCCATGAAAACAGCTGTGTTAGCTTGTGAACCAGAGTGCGGTTGTACGTTCGCATAATCACAATCAAACAACTGTTTTGCTCTCTCTATCGCCAACTCTTCTGCAATATCGACAAATTCACAACCGCCGTAATAACGCTTACCAGGATAACCTTCAGCATATTTATTAGTCAGTTGTGAGCCTTGAGCTTCCATTACTCGAGGACTGCAATAGTTTTCAGACGCAATAAGCTCGATATGATGTTCTTGACGTTGATTTTCTTGAGTTATCGCAGCTGCCAATTCTGGATCGAATTCTGCGATATTCATCTTACTTGATAACATGTAGATCTCCTGCTGAGCTTGTTTTGCGTGCACATTTCAGTTCGTCTTAATTGTTCGATAACAATACAAAGAAATCGTCTTTCGTATTAATTCTACCGATGATGCTAAGAGGATCATAATAATATGAATTTTCGCCTAAATTTCAGAGTGATATTTTAAGCATTTTCAGGCGCTTGTATAGCGCTTTATTGGAATTAAATATAAGCAACTGTAATGCTTACTTATGCAGCCCTTCTAAGCTTTTGACACGATCAACTAATTTGTCTATCTGGCGAAGCCTAACGGTGTTTTTTTGCCATTCTCTGTTTGGTTGTACGGGCATCCCTGACGAGTATACTCCAGGCTGCGTAATTGATTTAGTGACCATACTAAAACCCGTTATTTGTACTTTGTCACAGATATCAATATGGCCATTCACAACACAAGTCCCTGCAATCACCACATATTTACCGATATTTGAGCTACCCGCTATGCCAGTTCCGCCACATATACATGAGTGATCACCAACAGTCACGTTGTGTGCGATTTGCACCAAATTATCAATAATGACATCGTTGCCAATAATCGTGTTATCCAGTGCACCTCGGTCAACACAAGTGTTAGCGCCTATTTCACAATCATCACCGACCACTACAGTGCCGGTTTGCGGAATTTTTACCCACACTCCTTTATCGTTAGCGTAACCAAAACCATCAGAACCGACAACAGTTCCGCTGTGAATTGACACTCTATTACCTAAGACGACACGATGATAAATAGTGACATTTGCGCGTAAATTTACGTCATCGCCTATTTGCGCATCTTCTCCAACCACGGTGTTAGCGCCGATAATCGCGTTTTTACCAATCTTAACGTTCCTTTCAATAATAACACCAGAAGCAATACTCGCGTTTTCTCCGATATTTGCGCTTGAATGAATCCGCGCAAACTCAGAGATACCTATTTCAGGCGTTGGCGTTGAATCTAATAATTGAGCCGCTTTAGCAAAGCCAACGTAGGGGTCTGAATGAATAATTTTATTGGTTGAACAAAACTCAGCATCAGCCTCTTTTAGAATAACAGCCGTTGCTTTCGTATTTGACATTGCATTCTTATATTTTGAACTAGTTAAGAATGACATCTGCCCACTTCTAGCGCCTTCTAAGGTGCCCATGCTAGTAATAATGGCGTTTGCATCGCCTTGTAACTCACCGCCGATATGTTGTGCGAGTTCTTGCAAAGAGTAAGACGCTGGCATACGACTCCTTATGTTATTAAAGTTCTGTTATTACAGCTTTATTATGTTTTATTAATGATATCACAGATATTAGCTAGTACTTAATTGCCAAAGTCCTTACAATTCAGGCATACCAATTCAGCTAAACAGATTCTGTTTAGTATACTTGCGCGTTAAAACGTATTTATGCCCTGAATTAATACAACATATCAACATAAAGGTTAAAAGAGAGAACTATGGCTCAATATGTGTACAGCATGAATAGAGTGGGGAAAATTGTCCCACCTAATCGTCAAATCCTGAAAAATATTTCCCTCAGCTTCTTTCCTGGTGCCAAGATTGGTGTTTTAGGTTTGAATGGTTCAGGTAAGTCGACTTTACTCCGAATCATGGCAGGCATTGACACTGATATTGAAGGTGAAGCCATTCCGCAAACAGGTCTGAAAATTGGCTACTTACCACAAGAACCTCAATTAGATGAAAGCAAAGATGTTAGAGGAAATGTTGAAGAAGCGGTGGCTGATGTTGCTCATGCCCTTTCGCGACTTGACGAGATATATGCAGCTTACGCTGAACCAGACGCCGACTTTGATGCGCTGGCACAAGAACAAGGTGAAATGGAAGCCATTATTCAAACCAAAGATGGGCACAATTTAGAGAATGCATTGGAACGCGCAGCCAATGCATTGCGTTTACCACCTTGGGATGCTGATGTCAGTACGCTTTCCGGTGGTGAAAGGCGCCGTGTTGCTCTGTGCCGATTGTTGTTAGAAAAACCGGAAATGTTATTACTCGACGAACCAACCAACCATTTGGATGCGGAATCAGTAGCGTGGCTAGAACGTTTCCTGCATGACTATGAAGGCACTGTTGTTGCCATTACCCACGATAGATATTTCCTTGATAACGTCGCAGGTTGGATATTAGAGCTTGACCGTGGCCAAGGTATTCCATGGGAAGGCAATTACTCAAGCTGGTTAGAACAAAAAGATGCTAGATTGGCGCAAGAAGAACGCACGGAAAGTGCACGTCAGCGATCTATAAAGCAAGAACTCGAGTGGGTACGAAGCAATCCCAAAGGTCGTCAAGCGAAGAGTAAATCAAGAATGTCACGCTTTGAGGAGCTTAACTCCGGCGATTACCAAAAACGCAATGAAACAAATGAATTATTCATTCCACCGGGTGAGCGTTTAGGTGACAAAGTAATTGAAGTGACTAACTTGAGAAAATCATATGGCGATCGCCTATTAATTGATGACCTGAGTTTTAAAGTGCCAAAAGGGGCTATTGTTGGCATTATTGGACCTAACGGCGCCGGTAAATCAACCCTGTTTAGAATGCTGACAGGTCAAGAACAACCTGATTCAGGGAAAATAGACATCGGCGAAACGGTTCAATTAGCTAGTGTTGATCAGTTTAGAGATCACATGGATGGCGACAAAACCGTTTATCAAGAGCTCTCCGATGGCCAAGATATTGTTCGTATTGGCAATTTTGAGCTTAATAGTCGCGCGTATTGCAGTCGTTTTAACTTTAAAGGGTCCGATCAGCAAAAATTTGTAAAAGACTTGTCGGGTGGTGAGCGAAACCGTGTTCATTTAGCTAAGCTTTTAAAGGCTGGCGGTAATACATTGCTACTGGATGAGCCAACTAACGACCTTGATGTTGAAACCTTGCGCGCATTAGAGAATGCAATATTAGAGTTTCCTGGTTGCGTGATGGTTATATCGCATGACAGATGGTTTTTGGACAGAGTGGCGACTCATATTATGGATTATCGAGATGAGGGGAAAATTAACTTCTACGAAGGTAACTACAATGAGTATGAGACTTGGATAAAAGAAACTTACGGGCATGACGTTGTTGAGCCACATCGTTTAAAATATAAGAAAATCAGTTAGGCTTTGCATTAGTTAGCTAGCACCTGGTAGTAGAAAGATAATTATAAAGAGCTGCATTTTGATGCTGGCTCTTTTTTTTATCCCGCTAATAGGACATTTACTGCAACGTCAAATGAAGATAGTTTGCCAATGCGTCAGTTTGCTCAAGCGGCAGCATGTGTCCGGCATCGACAATAACTTCTTTAAGCAATGAACCTGCACTTGCAGTAATACCGTTAATGTCAGATACAGTGGCAATATTATCCTGCTCACCGATCACAAAATGAGTTTTAAACGTTTGTTTACTTAACTTTTTAATCAGATCCTTTCTGTTCGCTGTTGCGTTTGTTTGTGCCAATAAAACCGCTGGCCCTAGGTCATCAGCCATGTTTTTTATCATTCCAGTAATAGCGCTATTTGCTTGATTGTTACTGTGCAACATAAATTCAATATGTGACTGCGTCATCCCCTTATATTGTTTGTTTTTAATCGCGCCCAATAAAACCCTACGCTGCTGTAAATCTTCTTTTTGTAACGCCCTCCCCGTACTGGATAATAAGGTTAATGACGCCACTTTTTCTGGATTAGCCAACGCAATAAGTGCTGCAATATACCCACCCATAGAAAAGCCCAATAAGTGCACCTTTGATGGAAAATAGGCCAGCCGGTCGGTGCTCAATGCCAGCATTTGTTGCAAATCTTCAGCCCATTGCAGCGGCACAAAAGCCTTATTCTCTAACGAGTTACCGTTTGAATTGAGTGCCTGCCACAGCGGTATAAAAATGCGTTCATCGCACAACGTTCCAGGAAAAAATACAACAGGAGTCTTAATTGAATGAGTCATTTATAATTTCCTAAATACTTAAATAGCTTCTAACGCTTCGACAAGACGACTTACTGGTACTATTTCAATGCCTGGTATTTTATGCTTCGGCATATTTGCCTTCGGCACAATGGCTCGTTTAAAGCCGTGCTTGGCGGCTTCTGTTATACGGTCAATACCATTAGGCACAGGCCTAATTTCACCTGACAAGCCAACTTCGCCAAAAACAATCAGCTCTTTTGATAATGTATAATTGCGAAAACTAGAAACCATTGCCAACAAAACCGCTAAATCGGCGCCGGTTTCCGTAATTTTAATGCCGCCCACTACATTTACAAACACATCTTGATCGTTCATTTGCACATTACCATGGCGATGCATCACCGCCAGCAACATGGCTAACCTATTTTGGTCAACACCTACCGCAACTCGTCTTGGATTCGATAGTTGTGAATAGTCCACCAGCGCCTGTATCTCAACAAGTAACGGCCGTGTTCCTTCCCAAATAGTCATAACAATGCTACCCGGAGAGGCTTCTTCTTCGCGATTTAAGAAAATAGCCGAGGGGTTAGACACTTCTTTCATGCCCTTTTCGGTCATCCCAAATACGCCAAGTTCGTTAACTGCGCCAAACCTATTTTTAGTTCCACGCAAAGTACGAAAACGGCTATCACTTTCACCTTCTAACATTATTGAGCAATCAATACAGTGTTCCAATACTTTGGGGCCAGCCAAACTGCCATCCTTCGTCACATGTCCGACTAAAAACATGGCGATATGATGCTGTTTTGCAAACCGTGTCAACGCAGCCGCGCTTTCTCTTACTTGTGAAACTCCACCCGGTGCTGACTGAATATCACTCATATGCATCACTTGTATCGAGTCAATAACCATAATTGTTGGTTTATGCTGGAGCGCCAATTGGCAAATAGTGTCTATATTTGTCTCAGCTAACAATTTGAGCTTGTCATCAGGCAGTTGTAGTCTCTTAGCACGCATTGCCACCTGCTGCAGTGATTCTTCGCCCGTCACATATAAAGTGGACTTAGTTTTAGCTAACAAACACATAACTTGCAGTAGCAAGGTACTTTTACCCGCGCCTGGAGAACCGCCAATCAGTATCGCTGAACCCGGTACAATGCCGCCACCAAGCACACGATCAAGTTCTTTAAAGCCCGATGTAAAGCGCGGTAACGCGGCTAAATCAATTTCATTGAGAACTTCCACTTTTGCCGCCGTAATTCCAGAAAACCCATTGCGACTTGCAGGAACACTTTTTGTTGGCGAATTTTCAATTACAATTTCAGTGAGTGTATTCCATTCACGACAATCATTGCATTGCCCTTGCCAGCGCGGATGGTCGGAGCCGCAGTCGTTACAAACAAAAGCCGTTTTTCTTTTAGCCATAATTAATTAAAGTTCTCAATATAGGGGTCGTTTGACATTTCGTGCTATCGTTGAAGAATAACTAAATTCGTGGCAAAAATCCTTGTAGAAATGAATTTTTTGCCGATAAGTGAATTAATTGATGTTATTGAAATGTGCAAAAGAGATAGTATCTCTTCTCTTAACAAAAATGCGTCATAAAAATGCGTCATAAAAACGCGTGATAAAAACGATTGCCGAAAGAACAGGAATTCATGACAAACGATCTGGCTGAACATTCATACCTAATTCATAGACTCGCTCCATTTGTAGAGAAGCCAGAGTTTTCGCGTCTATTAAATGAGGCAACCCAAGATTTAACTAACGAACATCGTTTTTTGCTAAAAATGGAAATGAAACGGCTTTCAAAACCATGCATTCGCTCCATTGACTTAAGAACCCGTGTCAGTTCTCCTTGTGAATTAATCTCACACCAAGGAATTAAGCATTACTTGCACCCACCTGCTATCCATTTATTTGGAGAATTAGTAGAGCGCTACGGTATTTATACTTTTGGTGTCTATGAGTCTGTATCAAATTTGGCTGAGCATGAACTCAATGCTAATTTAGGCACAATGATGTCAACAGAGGATCAACAACCAGACAGTAAGAAGTCAAATTCTGACAAATACATTGTTAACAGTGAACAATTACTAAACTTTGCACACCGTTGCGAAGAACGTATGAATTACGTCGTGTTGATAGAAATATTTTTAGACAATAATCAAAGCCTATTTGCAGCGACCGTCGACATTAGCATTAGTGGTCTTAAGCTTAAACTCAAAAATACTGAAAAACTCGGTATAATAAAGGCATCTTCAGCTATGAATATCGTCTTTCGCGGGTTTCAGTCTGACTCAGGCTTAACAAAAGATGCCATTGAGTATCGCGTCTTAGGCATTTCTGGTGAAGGCGAGAAAGCCCGAATTCATGTGCGTCGCGATTCAAGAAAGGGGCCTCAGCTTTTCAATAACTACGTGAAAAATCTGATAAAAAACTACAAACGTAAGTATAAAGTCAATCTTGACAATGCGGTAGCGGCTTTAAGTGACAAGATCCATGAACAATCATTTGCTGGCACAACCCCATCGTTATCAGTATTCGTAGATACCCATGAACCGCGAACTCCTGTGGCCAAGTTTGCCTGTGTGAATGGAACGAACAAAGAGATCATGGATTATTGGTTAGATGAAAACGATGAGCAAAACATCGGTTTTTTGCTGAATCCAACAAGACTTCTTAGTATGATAACTAATTCAAGCTCAGATGCATGCCTATGGACATATTCGTTTACTCACATAAAGGGCGGTAAGGTTTACTTCTATTCGGCTACAAGGGCCGAATTAGAGCTTAAGCCTGAATTGAAGTCGGTGTTTTTGAGTTATGCCTCGCGCAAAGCTAGTTGGCGGGTATATAAAATTACTTGCACAAACATCGATCCCAAGTCAGCTTTCGTTCCCAGTGCTATGCCCTCCGGTATTAATCGTAAAATTGATCGATTAAATCGTCCACTAACCCCTCGACTTGAATCAAAACTTCAGAACATAAAGCAAATGATAAGTGTTATAGATGTGACTCACTTAGTCGCTCAACAGTGCTATCAGAGGAACACATTGGATAGAGATAAAATTAAGCTCTTAGCCACTTTTGGGCATCCTCGCAATAAACCACCCGTGCCGGTGCTTTCGTTTCGTTACAAGCAAAAAGAGTTGCGTAAAGAAACGCGATACAAGCTACGCACCTCGGTTACACTGAAAAATTATGACACTCATATTACCGGTGTAAGTGAAGATTGCTCTATTAGCGGTCTTAAAATAGAACTCGATTCACCCTTTGATCAGCGTATTAATTCAAAAGTAAGTATTTCTTTCCCTGTTTTACAGAAAAAAACGACACAATTTATATTGGAAGACTTGAAATATAGAGTCAAACATATCAATTACGATAGGTTAGTTCTTCATTTAGAAGCAATTACAGAGCAAGAGCTTAGTGTTGCAGAGACGTTTTTTACACAGTTAATCGCGACTAATAAAGATAAATTAAAAACCACCACAAACGAGGAGTCTGTGCCTGGTATGAGCCTCGCTTTGCGGTGCATGCAAGCTAGAAATACGCCGCAATTGTGCACTTATATCCAAAAATACAACGGTGGGTATTTTCCAATCACCACCACAATTCAGCCAATAAGGGCATCTTGGTTAAACTTACTTAAACACGATATGCCAGCAACGAAGATGAATAACTCATGGTTATTTCAAGATAAACACAAGAGCAATGCATTTATCCGAGATGCCATGCGCACATTGAGATTAGATCAACGCCCTATAACAGCAGAAATATATGTCGCATTTGACCCTACCGAGCTTGATTATGAAGCTGCAATTGTTGCGCAATGGGAAAACGAATTAACGACACACCGTTCAAAATTACAATTCATTAAAACAGCAATGGCACGAGGCGAGTTTTATGCATTCAGCGTTCATATTAGCCGTTCAAATCATCCGGACACTTCTTTCTTGGAACAAGAGTTGTTATATGTTACTCGCTATGCTTCTCACAAGGCGAGACAATTAGAAGAACAGATGTGGGATATTTGCGGTCAAGTTTATTTGACCGACGTTACACGAGAAGCTATTTATCGCTATCAATTGAATGAGTGACAATGCTTTTTGATACTGCGTGTTTCGACACTAGAAGAGCATTACTATCTGGTATCTTCAACTTTGTTAACTTGATTGAGACTTTACTTGAGTGCTAAATTAATAACCGCCGCTAACAGACATTCAAGGTCACAAATGAATAAATACAAATCATATGCAATTATACTTGCTCTTACTGCTGGCCTATTCGGCTGTGATCAATCAGAGGTAGGTGATATCTCGCTGGGCATCTTTACTACCCAAGATATTAAGCTTAATACCCTAGTTGACCCAATAGTGCTCGGTGTTACCTGTCATGTCGCCAGTATTGAAGCCGATTTAAGCTTAGCAGACCCATCCGACAGTTCAATTGCTTGTCGACAAACTGGCGAAATAACCGCAGGTATGATTGCGCAAATAGATAAATCAAAATCTGGCGAAATAGTTTTTAGAAAATCGAAGAGTATATTTTTCAAAACCATGAAAATACGTCGCGTGTTTGATGCTGACTCACAAACCCTAATGTATGTGTCCTATGCTACCAAGGAAACCTCTGGCAGCTTCAAGCACAGCTTATCAACAGTGCCTCTTTGGGGAACTCCGGCCTATATTAACCCAACAAATACAGGACAGCCTCCAAACCGCTAAACCGAATTGAGTTAGCCGCTTGTGCTTGTACTTTAGGCTTGGCCTTAAAAGCAATACCGGTGCCAGCCACTGCCATCATTATCAAGTCGTTAGCTCCATCGCCAACGGCAATGGTGTTTGCAATCGGAATGTTATTTTCTTTTGCGAGCTTTTGCAAAACATCCGCTTTGGACTGCGCATCTATGATTTTACCTACTACTTTTCCCGTCAGCTTATTGTCTTTAACTTCTAACGTGTTACTGACGGCGTAATCTAATTCGAATAGCACCTTGATGTAATCAGCAAAATAAGTAAAGCCTCCCGATGCAATGGCAATTTTCCAACCTTTGCGTTTTAACTCATTTATCAACGCAGCAAAACCGGGCATAAATGGCAGACGCTTGCGAATACTTAACAACGCGCTAAGGTTGACTCCATTCAAGCATGCCACACGATGATGTAAGCTTTCAGCAAAAGCTATTTCGCCTTGCATTGCTCGTTCAGTCACTTTACTAACAGCGTCACCTACACCCGCAAGTTTAGCAATTTCGTCAATACACTCCATTTCTATTAAGGTACTGTCCATATCAAATACAGCGAGACCTTGGTTTTCAAGTGAGACACTAGGTTTTAAAAATACATCAATAAAAAGGGCTTCACTTAACAGTTTGAGTCTCGTGTCCAGCGCTCCAGTTGCGATGTCAGTCTCGTCCATATGACAATCTAGATTCACCACCGCTTTATCAAATGCACAATGATACGTGTTAGCAACAACCTTGACTAAGTTTGATTGAATCTGTAACGCTACGATAATTTCCTCAAGCATTTCAAAGTTTAGTCCCGCCGCTGCCACAACGATTGTGTGTGCAAGGCTGATATATTCAATATCTGATACCTCATCGCCGTCGCTAATATTTTTTTCAGTATACCAGCGGCACGACAACGGCTCTGTCACAGGATTATAAATATCACCGGTGAACTTGAACTGCTGATTATCTGAGCGCTCCTCATTTTGAAGAGCATAAACAAAGCATAGGCTATTGTGTTGCGCTAAATAGTTAGCAAACTTTACTGTACTCAGTTCTGTGGTAGTTGTTGCCGGTATAACGTACAAAGTAGATCCTATGAAGATATGTTTCTTTTATAAGGTTGATAATACCTAAACGATACCAGCAATAAAACAAAGTCTTGGCAAAAAGCGTTATTTATCCTATTGTTGCTGGGTTGCCATTACCATTGAGAAACGTTTGTTTAGCCAAATAACACCTAGATTTTTCGTATTGAAACGCATATCCAATTTTATACTAGCTGTGTGTATTGCGGTGATCGGTATTAATTTATGGTTTATGTACGACAAAAATGCGAATAAATGGTACAGCGTAGAATCAGAACAACTGGGTAGAAGTTTAGCTACCCAAGCTTCGAGAATGCTTGCCGGACCGTTACAAAAAGATGACCAAGATAGTATCGAAAACTACGTTAGTACTATAGAAATTGAGAGCTTAATTAAAGGCACATCATTATACGACCATACAGGTAAGACAATTAAAAGCTTTGATGAAAATTACTCTATTGTGGAGCAATTTAGAGTGTTGGAGCAACCTCCACTTATTTTTGTTGAAGATATCATTTACGACGGTAAAACCATCGGTTACGTCAAGCTGTTGCTAGACCGTGAGTCTATCATCAAGCATCACAAGGCGTTCAATCGCTCACAATTCATGCAAACTGGCCTGTTGATGATGCTTACCGCTATTTGCGCGATGATACTCACTCGCTTATTTTATAAAATACGAGCCAACTATCAATTCAGTGATAAACCGAAAAGCGTTAAATAATTTATTGTCGTTTGTTGTTCAACTTCTTGCGAGGATATTTTTTTAAGTTCGGCCAAAACATCAACGACAAGACTAAGCTGGCTTGGTTGGTTGCGTTGACCCTGAAATCCATTTAACGGCATATCGGGTGAGTCGGTCTCAATTACTAGTTTATCTAAAGGCAGCTTTGCAATGCTGTATCGCGTTTTACTCGCGCGCGAATAAGTAATCGTGCCACCGACGCCCAATAAAAAACCCATATCAATATATGTCTTAGCTTCATGATAACTACCTGAGAAAGCATGGAGAATGCCTCCTCTTTGGTATTTTTGTTCTTTCAAAAGACGAATTAGAGGATTGTGAGATTTTCTGTGATGCAAAATAACTGGCTTTTTGTATATGTTACAAAGGTTAAGTTGAAAACGTAATATTTCTTCCTGATACGCCATATCTAGCGCTAACGAACCATCGAGGCCTGTTTCACCAAACGCAATATACTGATTTTGATATACGCTAGCTAAGTTTGACAACTCATTAAGCATGGCATGAGTATTTGCTTCATCCTGCATTTTAAGAAAATAAGGATGTAAACCTAACGCAATATCAATTTGTTGATAACGTTGCTTTAAAGCAAGTAATTTAGCAAATTGAGCATTATATAAACCGGGCACTAAAAAGCGCTTAACACCAGCTTCCAACGCGTTTTTTAGCACAACATCACGGTCGCTATCAAATGCATCAAGGTCAATATGGCAATGACTGTCAATCATGGCTTAAGGCATTAATCTTTGTGTTTTCCAGCTGCCATTATTTTGT
>JAWUVZ010000103.1:0-11223 GCA_034112105.1 Glaciecola sp.
CGATCCATCTTCACGGTTTGGTTGATGGAAGAGTTAGGCATGCAATACGTATTGAAAGAATATCTGCGCGATCCAAACACAATGCGTTCTCAAGCTGATCTGAAAGTGATCCACCCTCTAGGCAAATCGCCGGTAATTGAAGACGATGGTTTGGTTCTCTGTGAGTCAGGTGCCATTACCTCTTATTTCTTAGAAAAGTTCGACCCTGAACACAAATTTTCGCCTCGCCGCGAAGACCTTAAAGCTTGGGCAACTTATTCGCAGTGGCTTCACTATTCAGAAGGATCGGTGTTTGCGCCGCTCTTGATTCAACTATTATTGATGCGCGACGATGCGCCAAGCGCGATGCTGAGTGCTTTCAGTCAGGCCGAGATAAATTTGCATCTCGACAATATTGCCGCACAACTTGGTGACAACGAGTTTATTTTGGGTGAGCAAATCAGTGGCGCAGATTTTGGTATTAGTTACGCGGTGTCTATGGCTAATCGTTTAGGTAAGCTGGGAGGCCATCCTACCTTGCAAGGCTACATCGATCGTAACATGGCTCGCCCTGCATTCAAGGCCGCATTGAAAAGCGCTGTAGAGTAGCGTCTTTTATTAAACTCGCCATAACTGACTGCTAAACACTAAGGCTGTTTTAAACAGCAGTCAGTTAATTAGCTCATTTTTTATAATACTTTTAATGATTATGATGCGAGTTCAAAAACTCAAATAAACAAACCTTATTATTTACGCACTTACTTTATCGTTGCGTTATACCTAATTCGTAGCCAAATAATCAACCCAACAATAACGAAAGAAAAAGGTAAAAAGAAGAGAACTACGATAACTTGTCGTTTTTGCTTACTGGTTAAATCTAAACGCTCAACAGCCATTTTTTTATCGCCAAGAAATGTTTTGTAATCGAGCTCAGAGAGCCAATTCACAATGTTAAGTCCCATCTGCGCATTACTGTATTGGTCAATATAAACATTAGTTAGAAAATCGGCATCTGTGAAAACGATTAATCGAGTATCAGACGTTTTACCGTATTTCATATTCTCGGTATTTTTCTCATCAATAACAACATAAGACAAAGCTACAGGACCTGCTGTATCCACGTTTTTATCAAATTTCACATCTAAATTCCGATTAGTTTCAGCCCAACTGTTTGTGGTTGACGCTGTTGAGGCAATAACTGCATGTTTTATGTTTGGGCGACGATTTTCTAATAGCGTAATAGAGCGCGGACGAACATAAAACGTATAATCCAAACCTTCGGTGATCGCTTTATGCTTCTGATAATTTTTAGTTGCCGGACTACCAACGTCATCACCAACATGGCTAGTTAAATCAACCACAATATCGGATTCAACATTGAGTCCCCATTTGTTGAGAAGTGAATTTAAATCAGGATTTTTTTGCATCTGTTGTGCACTCAGCGGTTTATCTGGAGTAGTAACAACTGTATGTTCAATTAGGAATAAAGCGTCTCCACCTTTTGATAAATAGTCTTCAATTAAGGTTTCTTCGTCTTGGGTTAGTTGATTTTTTGGTCCTGCAATAATCAATACATCGCAATCTTGGGGAATCGACTGACTGATACCGAGCATCAACGGCTTACTCAAAATATTGTTGTCTGCAAGTAACTGAGAAAATGTAGATAAACCCGTATTCTCTTCATTTATCGTTGAATATTCCCCATGCCCTGTAAGAAAGTAAACGGTCTTTTGCGTTCGGCTGACACTCGCAATAGCATTTGTTAGACGTTCTTCAGACAGGGAGTCCTGAGTAAAATCGACATCCTTGCGGTTATTGCCAGATTGAACAATCACTTTTTGCTCTTGGCTGTTAATCACGTTACCAAATTTTGCTGCGTAGGCAACCTGTTCAATAGGATCAATGATTTCAGTCATCACTAAACCACCGGATGTTCTCTCATATTCTTTGAATAAGTCTTGTAGATATTTAGGAGGTACTCCCACATAAAATGCGGTTAGTTGAACCTGACTTTCCAATACACTGACAAATTCAACTGTGTTTGCAGACAAAGTATGCTGTTTGTCATTTGTTATATCCCATCTTAGTGTCGAACTATTAGCTAGATAATTACTCCCCACAATAAAGCTCAAACTAGCAATAATTACAAAAATCACGGTAGCTAGCCTCTTCCATCGACTAAGCTCAAAAGGCGCTGCGACTTTAATAGGGTTTACTTCCCTAAAAGTCGTCGCGATGTCAGCTTTTGTAGCACTAAATCGATACCTTATTACCATGCCTAATAAAATAATAAAGGCTGTACCGCTAAAACTCAGCAAGCCTATTGTCAGGTAAGAAAGCTCTTGATCTATATAAAAAAGAGATGTGCCTAATGCGAGAACCAAAAGTGACAACCCGAAACAAAATGGCAATAGAGCGGGCAAAACTGAACGCAGATTAAAAGCTGATTTATTCATTATTGCCACAACCTATTGTCGATACTCAATCTTGTTAAAACTAAACAAAGTATGATCCCCGTTAGATAATAAGTAACATTGCTGGGCATGATTATGCCGATTGCAAAATTTTCCAAGTGCGTACGCGTGCTAATCTGTATAAAAAAATTCTCTATAGAACCGCTGAAATACTTAGTAAAGCTAGCGGCAAAATAAAGCGAAAATATCAACGCGTAAGACACTAATGCGGCAATTATCTGATTCCGGGTCCAAGAAGAAACAAGCAAGCCAATCGCTATAAAAAAGGCACCTTCCAACCAAATTCCAATATATCCAGAAAGAATGCTCATGGGGTCTGGATTGCCAAAGTATTCCAAAATTAAATAGTAAGTAGCGGTCATGCTGATCAATAATGTGAAGAAAATCAGCATGCTTAAATACTTACCCAACACGATCATACTGAGTGTTAATGGTGATGTGAGTAGAAACTCCATCGTGCCATTGGCTTTTTCTTCAGAGAACATTCTCATCGTCAGCAGCGGAATTAGGAATACGAACATAAACTCCATTAATATGAAAATATCGCGTAATGAAGCTTCGTGGTTCTGGTCAATAATAAGAAAAAAGAAAACGTTAAATAGCGACAATGTTGCGATCAAAATGAGGTATGCAATGGGTGAGCTAAAGTAGCTATGTAATTCCTTTTTTACTATTGCGAAGGTTTTATTCATCTTCAACTAACCCTGTGTTGATAATTGCGGTAAAGGCCTATCTTGATGATAATCGATAAAGATTTGCTCCAAGGTAACGGGATGTGCTTGAGTTAATTGTTTCTTTTTCAGTAACCCATCTAAAGATTCATCAAGTACAATTTGACCCGACTTCAACATTAATACGCGCTGAGCAACTTGCTCAATTTCATTTAACGTATGAGTGCTTAGTAAGACCGTTCTCTGATCTCTTTGATTTTTAATTAAGGCTAGAACTTGCAGAATTTGAATGGGGTCTAGACCACTTGTCGGCTCATCCAAAATAAGCAATTTAGGCTCGTGAATGATGGCTTGCGCTATACCTACTCGTTGCTGATACCCCTTGGATAATGTGGAAATTTTTTGCTTCTCAACCCGAGTTAAGCCGCAATCATCCAGTGTTTTTTCAACCTGAAATGATTCTTTCTTTGCAGAAACACCTTTTATTTGAGCCGCAAATTTTAAATAATTCTTCACTGTCATGTCGCCATATAAAGGCGGCTTTTCGGGTAAGTAGCCTATTTTCTCTCTCACCGTTAGAGAATGCTTGGCAATGTCTTCTCCATCGATGAGGACTGAACCAGAGGATGCAGTGATAAAAGTGGTCAGTATGCGCATTAAGGTAGTTTTCCCTGCGCCATTTTTACCTAAGAAACCAACAATATCTCCTTTATTTATTTCGAATGAAACATTATCCAACGCTTGGTATGCACCAAATTTTTTACTGATATGTTTAGCAACCAACATTGACATCAAGCCTCACCCACTCATGCGATAAAAATTAAGCACTAAAAAAACACAAGTATAGAACATACTCTTAATTAGGAAAGCTAAATAACCATCGAAACATTTTCTACTCAGCCTTTAAAGACCTAAACATTGATCTCTTGCGCTTTCTTTGGTTCTATTGGTAAGTTGAGTTTTACTTGTAAGTTTGCAAAGTTATTGAGTTTATCTTTTAGCCTTTGCGAGTAAGTCACAAAATTTATTAATGCACCAGCATCTTCCCGAGATGTGTCAGCGATGAGTAACAGCAAACTCCGATTCACGTCATTAATTTCATGCTGTAACTCTTTTTCTTTAGAGGTTAATAATCGCTTTTCAGTGTGGTGTTGCATGTCGAGCATTTCACTCACAATTTCATCGAAAACATCAAGAGTTTTGATAGACAGCCCTCGTATTAAAAGGAGTAAATCGCTTTTTAATTCGATATATTTTTCGTTTGTTACCCGTTTTGCTTCGAATAAATCGGTAATTGAATCGTGTATTTGAAACAAATAATCAAACTGGTTAATAAGCTTGATCAACGCCTTCGATTCGTTCTTTTGATTAATCAGAATCACTGCGCTAGAAAAATAATGCATGTATTGATCCTTAAGGAAATCAACGTATTCAATTCTTTTCTCAGCGGCGTCATACACGCCTTTATAATTGGTCTCAATACTTAGCGTTACCAGATTATAATTTTCCTGTAAAAAGCGAAATAACTGTTCAGAAGAGGAGTCTAGGGTTTGCTTTACGGACTCAAAATTATCATCTTCTTTTAACCTAGGTAATTTAATTCGCTCAAAATCCATTTTGCCTTCTCCAAATAAATTATCCACAAAACGGGTAAATGGAGTAATGAATGCTGTAAAAATTAGACTCGCTGTTACATTAAAGATTAAATGGATATTGGCTAAAGCAATTGCAGGGTTTTGATTAAATTCAGCTAACTTGTATCCAAATATAAGCAACACTGGAAAAAAAAGTATGACTCCCCCTACATTGAACAGAAAATGACTGAAAGCTGCTTTTTTTGCCGCAATATCCATAGTAATGACAGCTAAGAAAGCAGTGGCCGTTGTCCCAATATTGGCGCCTAAGATCAAAGGAACCGCATTTTCAAGGCCCAACACGCCCTGTTGCGTAAAGATAATAGCTAAACCAGTTGTCACTGAACTTGATTGCACTAGCGCAGTGAACAAACATCCAATCAACAAAGCATACAGCGGATTTTGTGGTTGAATTAACATTGAGACTAGCGTCTCGTTATTTTGCAAAGGCTCGAGTGTCCTAGATATCAAGTTAAGACTAAAAAATACAAAACCAAAATAAAATACAGACTTACCAAAAATAGACGCTTTGCTATTGGTAATCGTTAATATAAAGCCAATGATGATTAGAACCGGAGCAAAATTAGTTAGCTTAAAAGCGACAAGTTGCGCAGTAATCGTGGTACCTATGTTACTTCCAAAAATAATGCCCACACTATTTTTAAAGGATAGAACACCCGCGTTTACCAAACCAATAGAAATAACAGATGTTGCTGAGCTAGATTGAATAACCATCGTCACTAGCGCGCCAATAAGCACACCTAAAATAGGAACATTAGTTGCCGAACTCAAAAAATTTCTAAACCGATCACCCGAAATTTGCTCAATTTCTCGAGAAAAATTATCAAGGCCAAATACAAACAGAATTATTGCTGTTATTCCGGTCATAATGAGTTCCAGAAGTTCCACTTTAACCTCCTTCTATACAGATGTTAGGTCGCTTTCTTGTTTGACGAATAAATAATTTTGCGCCTGATTAACAACTTTTCAATTTCTACTGCGATGAAAACAGTGGATGCTATTGCCACACAAAACCCTAAGTCCGATAACGGTAATGGTTGGGTTCGAAATAGATCGTTTAACATCGGTGTATAAATGACTATCAGTTGCAGAAGCGCGCTAATCGCAACCGCGACTAGTAGAAAGGGGTTTGTAAAAATGCCTTGTGTAAACAAAGACTCAGTATCAGACCTCACCGCTAAACTCTGAAATAGTTGAGCAAATACGAGGACCGTAAAAACCATCGTTTGCCAATAATCTAGCTTTTGAACAAGAGCCCAATATAAGGTGCCTAAGCACAGGACACCAACTAAAACCCCAACCCAAAGAATATGTTGCCACATGCCGTTTGCAAAAATACTTTCTTGTTGCTTACGAGGTGCTTTTTTCATCACTCCTTTTTCAGCAGGTTCACCACTAAAGGCGAGTCCTGGTAAGCCGTCTGTTACCAAATTTATCCATAGTATATGGATAGGTAAAAGTGGTATCGGCATACCTAATATCGGCGCCATCAGTAAAGTCCAAATTTCACCTGAATTAGAACTCATCGTGTATTTAATAAACTTACGAATATTATCGTAAATACGTCTTCCGGCTGCAACGGCTTTTACGATGGTTGAAAAGTCATCATTTAGCAAAATCATATCAGCCGCCCCCGTTGCCAAGTCCTAATTCTTTGGCTACTGCTATTGCGGTACCTTGATGGTCTCCGGTAATCATCACCGGTGTTATGCCAAACATGGTGAGTGCTCCATCAAACCCATTCACCACAAAGTAACGTCTTATGATTGACTGAGATTGACTTAAACGTATAAGATTTATTAATCCCTTCACCCTGTTTTCGCCAAACTATTAATTTGACGACCCTCCATTTGCTTCGACTGCGTCAATGCTATGTATGGTTGCTCCTAATTCATTTATTTTGTTCTGTAGGTTATCGAAATTAATATGTACACCCGTCACCTCTAAGCTAATAGATTCTGCGCTTTCATCAATTTCCACGACTTCAATTTCTACTACCCATGAGGGGTCTAATTCTGAAAGTGCTAAAGCAAAATCATAAGCATTAGGTTTATGAGGTTTCAAAACATCCAGCTGCAAGCGACTAATATTTGCCATTTAGAATACCTCTACCAACACAAATTATTTTCCGTCATGTACACGAACGGCAAGAACATCCTGTTTTACGCCATGCAATACTGCGTTTGCAGTTGAGCCCAGAAGCAATTTAATTCCGCTTCTACCATGCGTACCGATCACAATTAAGTCAGCATGAATTTCATTCGCAAAGTTCTGTATCTCATCTGCTGGATCACCGGCTTTTAAGTAAACATTGTTCTTTTTGATAACAAATTTATGCGCAATTTCATCTAACTTTTTTTGAGCCCTAGCCATCCGATCAGAATCATCGATCTCGCTGTAATCTGCTCCATAAAGATAGGGTTGAATATACACTGAGGATAACGGGATATACGCCAGACTGAGATCGTCCACCGACTGACAAATTGTCAGTGCTTTGTGAATAACGCTTTCATAATCTGCATTAATATCTATGGCGACTAATATTTTTTTGTAATTGCTCATATTGTTCATCCCTTAGGGGCTGGTGATCACAATCGTAATCGCATAACGGCCGTTTGTTGTCAAAGTAACTTCATATTAACAACGTAAAAATGGAGGAAATTGACCCAAATCAACTCCGGATTGTATTTTTGGTTTATTTTGGATTAGGTGTAATAACCTAACGTTGAAAGCTATGTATTGCCTTCGCAAGACAATTGAATTAAGGGGATATTAGGATGATTAAAGGCACTATTTTATTTGGTCTAACATGTATTTTCGTATTGGCTGGTTGTGATACAGGAGTCGATTCACCGAGAGGCTTTAGTTTACCTAAGGGCGATCCTGAAGTAGGTAAGCGTGTGTTTTTGAAGTATCAATGTCTCGACTGTCATAGTATCGCTGGTTTTCAAGATGAACATATCGAACGCAAAAATGAACCTCCAATTGAACTTGGGTCGAATTCGGCAATAGTGAAAACGTATGCAGAATTGGTTACCAGCATCATCAATCCCTCACATAGATTATCCAGAGGCGCTCAGTGGGTAACCCTAGATGAAAATGGAGATTCCGTGATGCCCATTTATAATGATGTGCTCACGGTCTCTGAATTAATAGATATGGTTTCCTACATACAGCCATATTACAAAGTTACTCCTTGGCCCTATACGGTTTATCCAAATTACCAAATACACCAAGAAGAGGCACTTAAAAAACCATAGAATCACCGCGATGAGGTACTCTAACCTGTATATTTAGGTCTTGCCATATACGGTTTGACAGCGCGTCTAATGCCTTTGGTTCTCCATGCACTAGCACAACTGATGGATTGTTTTTAAAACCTTTTAACCATTCCATCAGTTGATCCTGCCCAGCGTGAGCAGAAAACCCACCCAGAGTTTCAATTTGTGCTTTAACGGCAAAATCATCATTAAAAATCTTAATCTGCTTTTTACCATCGACGAGTAATCGTCCCAATGTCCCATTGGCTTGGTAACCACAGAAAATAAGCGTATTTCGAGAGTCCCAAATTCGTTGTTTAAAATGATGACGAATTCTTCCACCGGTACACATTCCGCTGCCTGCGATAATAATTGCACCTTTTTGAATACGATTAATGGCAATTGATTCTTCAACTGAAACCGACAAATATAAATTGGGAATAAAATCTTTCAAAATAGAAGTAGCATCCGGGCTGGCTAATTGAATTTCGGCTTGATCCAACGCACGAAACCATTTGTCGTATACTCTTGTCACTTCAATCGCCATTGGACTATCAAGTGCAACTTGCCAGTTTTTTAAAAGACCCTCTTTATGCAAAGTACCGAGGTAGAAAAGTATTTCCTGAGTACGACCAACTGCAAATGCAGGTATCATAATATTGCCACCGCGTGCCTGTGTGTCGATTAAAATTGTTCTCAACTGTTCTAAAGTATCTTCAATTTTTTTGTGATTACGATCACCGTAAGTGCTCTCCATCAGCACTACATCGGCCTCTTCGATGATACTTAAATCTTTCATTAACACTGCGTTTTTATTGCCTAAGTCACCCGAAAATACTAGCTTTTTATGCAAACCCTGCTCATGAATAACAAGCGTTACGATTGCCGACCCAAGTATATGCCCCGCATCTTGCAGTTGAATAGTTAAGCCATTCAACACTTCAACTTCTTTTTTGTAATCGATACCTTTACAGAGCTTAAGTGTATTTTCTACATCTTACTCAGTATATTCTGGCAATAGTAGGGCTTTGCCTTTTCTAGCTCTGCGCACGTTTTCTCTTTTGAGATCGCCAAAGTAAATGCCAGCCGAATCTTTTAACATTATATCCATTAAAGCAACTGTCGCTCTTGAGCAATAAATGTTACCTGAAAACCCCTGACTGACTAGTTTTGGAAGCATTCCGCTATGATCAAGATGGGCATGCGATAATATGACTGCGTCTATTTTTTCTGGATTAAACTCAAAAACTTCTTTTTGAATTCGGTTAACATTGTGCCCTCCCTGATGCATCCCACAATCCAGCAAAATACACCCAAAACTGGATGATTCAACCATGTGACAAGACCCTGTCACTTCTTGTGCTGCGCCATGAAACGTAATTGTAGCCATTAGCTTTCCTTATCCTCGAGTAGTGTACCTAGACTACTCGAGTAGCTACTTATAGTTGTTGATGTCTATCAATATCTTTAGCTACTATTTAAAGTATGGGCAAGAGCAGAGGTTTGTTAAGAAGCTGCAGCTTCAAATTTTAACAATATTGAGGATATGAATGCGCTACCGTATTGGCCTTTTCAAGTGCTAAAAATTCATCATAACGATATGTTGGCCCCTGTTTACAAGCGTAAGTACTGCCGATGTAACAGTGACCACACAGGCCAACGCCACAGCGCATTCTGCGTTCAATAGACAGCCATATATCGGTACTTTTGAAGCCTAAGTCCACACCCATTTTTGCAACATTACTCATCATAGCTTCAGGCCCACAAGTGAGTAAAATATCAGGATGGTGATCCATCTTATTTAGAACCGCAGAAAGATGTTCAGTCGGTAATCCTGAATGATCCTTGTCATCTTGAACATCGAGTGTTTCATACACGTTAATTTTCGACTGCCAACGCTCTCTTTCCTGCTTAAGTACCTGTGACTCTTGATCACGTGACGCATATAAAAGTGTGACCGAATTAGCTCGACCTTGATCTATTAAATAATCGATGGCAGTTGTCACTGGCGCTAAACCGCAACCACCCGCCACAATTAATACCTCTTTTTGGTTTATTTCAGCCACCGGCCAACCATTACCATAAGGTCCGTTATAACCCAACAGATCACCCTTTTTACAGGTGAATAATTGGTCGGTTAACTTGCCTACCTTTCTAATAAGAGCATTAAAACGGCCCTGTGCATCAGGCAGTGATGTGTAAGTAAATGGCGCAAGCCCTCTGCTAGGCACCGTCAACATAAAAAACTGACCAATGGCTATTGGGCTCTCGAGTGCAAAGCCTATCGGCTCAAAAGTAAAGTGCCGAGAGTCAGTTCCATCATCATAGAAATCGACTATTCGAATTGTTTGGGGGGTTAGTTGCAACATACTTCATCAATCCTTTTCATCACTGAATGAACACCAATTGTGCCTGGACAGGTCTGTGCACAACGCCCACACCCGACGCAACCATGTCGCTCAAATTCAGGTAGATATTCATCTGAAAATTTGTGAAGCCAAAATCGCTCTACTCTTTGAGCTGCTTTATGACTTGGGTTGTGGTTGCTAGCTTCACGCTGAAATGATTCAAACAAGCAAGAATCCCAACATCTTACCGTTTCAAATTCCAAATTATTACTAATAGGCTCAGCTTCAATCACTTAAAAAGTACAATAACAAGAGCATGTGGGACAAAGATTGGTACAACCCGAGCAGCTTAAACATCTAACACTCAGTTCTTCCCACAACTGGGCGGGAATTGATTTGTCATTTAGATACTCAACTGCATTTGTAATATAGCTAAAATCAGCAAACTGAGAGCGTACTTTATCGCCTAGTTTAGTTCTCAATTTAAGATGCGCTTCATCTGCTTTTTCAAGCACAAGACCGCGTAGGCTGTTGAGCCCTTTTTCGCTTGATGCAACGATAAGCCACTCAGATGTATTCGTTCTATCATCAATTTTCAAGCGACTTAAAATCAAATCTGCAATAGCGCTGTTAACATGCGGCCCGGCATTAACTTCAGCACAGAAACCATTTTTGCAGGGTGCCTCGCAGTCTACGCCAACCAACAAGACACTATCGCGCCTTGTTTGGTAATAAGGATCGTTTTTAAAAAATTGGTCTTGGTATGCAATTGCCGTTAAATCCCAAGCCTGAACGCCAAATAGGACGATTGGTTTCACTTTCGGGGGTATGGTCTC
>JAWUVZ010000104.1:0-16966 GCA_034112105.1 Glaciecola sp.
ACTCTATCTTGAAACTGCAAGGCGGAGATGACATGATAAATCTCCTGTTGAATGTGCTTAGAGGATTCAGTCAGTGTTTGTGAATTTTCTTTAAAAGAATTTAACGTTGCTTGAATATCGATTATTACATTATCAATAAACCCTGCGCTATTTTTGATTGTTTCGCTACCGATGTCCGCCGAAGCCTTCGATAAATTTAACGCTGATTTCATTGCTGTATCAATTTCTTCAACCGCTTTTTTAATCTTTATGCCTGTATCAGCAGATGAACGGGCAAGCTTTCTTACTTCATCAGCAACCACAGCAAAACCTCGTCCATTTTCACCCGCTCTTGCTGCCTCAATAGCGGCATTAAGAGACAACAGATTGATATTTTCGGCAACCTCTCGAACCTCATTAGCCATATTTTCTAGCTTAACTGTATGTTGCGATAACACTTCTACTTCATGTGTAATTCCTTGCTCAGCAGAATTTAATTTACCGAGACCACCCACAACGCTGCTCAAGATGGCTTTGACACCTTCCAATAATTCACTGATAACACCCTCATCATCATTTTGTTTTTGATTATCGAGTAACACACCAATTTTTTTCGACATTTTAGAAAATGTATCGGTTAGGCTTACAATTTCTTGTTCAGTATGTTGTTTTGACGTGATTATCTGTTTAGAAACAATAGGAATTACTTCACCCATCAGAGACTCCAATGTATCAATATAAGCCTCTGTTTGGAGAACATAAGCGTCATTCATTTGTTGATGATGAAGTTCTAATTCCGAATATTGGGATTGCGCTTTGTTATATAAAATATGGCCGGCAAAAAAACTCAATGCTAGTGCACAAGCAAACATTGGTAGTAGTGAATAAAGCGCTAGATTAGTCATAAAAAAAAGAAAGACCGAACCTGCTACTACCGTGATGCTAGGCATCAGATAAAAAAAAGATTTATCAATATCACTCAATTCAATAGTTCCTTTTATAATGGATTAACCATCGTTTTAGATTTACACATTTGAAGATAATTTTTTGTCCCTTTCTGAAGCCCAAATATCTAACCATTGCTTGGTGTTTAACGACTTAGAAAATTTTTTCTTTAATTTAATATCGATTAATACGCGATTATTAATTTAAAGATCGATAAATACGCTTTAATAAATTCTATGCTATATTAATTATAATAAAAGCAAAGCATAACCTCGTACTTCTGTGAAGCTAGGCATCAAATAAAAAATTGGGAATATCACTCAATTCAACAGCAGCTTTTGTCATGGATTAACCATCGGTTTAGATTTATGCATTTGAAGATACTATTTTGTGGTTTTCTAAAGCCCAAATATCTAACCATTGTTCTGGGTTTAACGGCTCAGAAAAGTAATAGCCTTGTATTACATCGCACTTACGCTCTCTCAGATAATCCAACTGCTCCTTCTGCTCGACCCCTTCAGCAACAACCTTTAAATTTAAGGAGTGAGCCAATTGAATGATGGTATTAATGAGGGGCACCTCATCGACGACGTTTTTAATATCATCAACAAACAACTTATCGATTTTCAACTCTGAAATGGGTAAATGATGAATATAACTTAAGCTTGAATAACCTGTGCCAAAGTCATCAATAGAAAAATGTATTCCCTTGAGTTTTAAAAACCTCATTTGACGGATCACCGAATTAAAGTCGGCAATAAGTGTATTTTCTGTTAACTCTAACGTTAACTCAGAATAAGGAATATTATATTCATCTAGCTTTCCTAGCAGTTTGGAGCAAAAATCAGGTTGGGAAATTTGTTTTATACTAATATTAATGGCGACGGGTGATGATATTATTGACAACCCACGTCTTTTAGATATCAAAAAACAAGTTTGTTCGATAACCCAGTCACCTAGCGCGATAATCGCGCCATTTTTTTCAGCTAATGGAATAAACTCGTTAGGTGCCACAAAGCCCAGTATCGCAGATTGCCATCTAACCAATGCCTCAGATCCTAACAAGACACCATCGGCAGAATATTGAGGTTGCAATTTAAGACTTAACTCATGCGTAAACTTATCACCCTTCATAGCTTGGGATACGTCTACTTGCCGTTTTAATATGTCTACTTGATTACTCACAGCAAACAAAAAACAATTTCCTCCTTGTCTTTTTGCGTTTAAAACGGCTAATTCGATTAATGGCTTAACGTCAACATAATCAATATTTTTAGGTTCAACATTTAATATGCCAATACTCACCTCGATATTGATTATTTCATCAACTAAATATATTGTCTCATTCATTATTTTTAAGATTTGGTTAGCTAAGCGTTCATGAAATACACGGGATAATTCGCCTGCATCAACATTTTCTATTAGGATATAAAAAGTATCTGCGTTGTTTCTATAGACCTTTGTAAAAGTTGGTAAATCATTCATTAGCTTCGTTGCTAGTAGTCGAAGAACATCGTTACCAATGCTTTCTCCATGGGTCATATTTATTTGAGAAAACTTATCGATATTGATTAAAAAGACCGAAATTTTTTCATTGAACATCAACGATTCATCAAAGTGTTTTTTTAAATCTTTCTCAAAAGATTGGCGATTTAAAGCGTTGGTTGTTTCATCGTAATAAGCTAGTTTATGAATATCGAGTTCCGCTTGCTTTTTAGCCGATATATTTCTTACAAAGCAAATATATTCACTTTCCTGTTCATGCAACACTTCATTAATTGAGAACTCTATTGGAAATTTTTCGCCATCCTTCTTAATTGCTGACAACTCTCTACAAGTACCCATAATTTTGTCAGCTGTAGTTTTCAAGTTGGGATTTGTATACTGTGCAAGACTTGACGAGAAAGACTCTGGTATGAGTTTAGATATATTTTGACCTATCAGTTCATTGGAAGCATAACCAAATGTGTTTTTAACCTCATTATTGACAGAGCAAATTGTACCGTCTGCAAAAGCGGTAATAATGGAATAGTCTATATTATCTATAATGCTATTTAAGTATTTGCAAATAGATTTTTCTGATGCAAGCATATTTTTTCGTTCACTAATATCCTCAAAAGACCCATATACGTGCGTGGCGATTTCGTTAGTATATCTAATTTTGGCCATTGCTCTGACCCACTTATGTTCACCATTAGCACTTACAAAAGGTAATTCTAATGTATAAGGTTCTTGATGAGTAACAGCGCGACTAAACGCCGTGCTCAATTTTTTCTTAGCATCCGCACTGAAAAAAACCAACGCTTTTTCAGCTGATAATTCATCACCAATAGGCAAACCATATATACGATAAACCTCGTCTGTCCACGTTAATTTATCTCTAGAAATAGCGTAGTCCCAGCCACCAACCTTGGCCATTCGCTCCATTTCGATCATGACTTGATGTTGATGCTCATGCTCTTTTTCTAAATCATCATTATCAGAAACAATAAGTGCAGGAATCAATAATTGTGATAAAAATCGACAAGCTAATACAGCGTCTTCAGACCAATGACTAACGTGTGAGCTGTCTCCAAGAAAAATAAATCCTCTATTCTTGCCATTTAGCCGAAGAGGTATTAATAAAATTGACTGTAATTTTAAAGTGAATAAAAATTCTTCAAAATCTATTCCTAATGTGTCCTCTGTAGCACTGTTTTTTAGAAATAATCCAGTGCTTTCTTGTAAAAAATCAAAAAATGATGGGGCTTTTTCTTTGCTAATTTGCGGTAATTGGTCATTATTAAAAACCTTGCTACAAATATAAAATTTGGGGGTATATGTATTTTTTTCCTTTTCGAAAAGCCACAGGCCTGCTCTGTCTACCGAAAACTCCTTACGTGCGGTATTTAAGCATTCCTTAATTATGGTTTGCATATTACCTGTGGGTGTTTTTGAAAGATCGAAGCGGCTCATAATTGAACTCGTAAAATTGGTCATAATCAAACTCACTTGAGGCTCAACATAATTCACAGCTATTGTTTGTAAAAATAAATATATTTCTATTTATCAAAAAAATAGTAACGCCAGCAAAAAAACAGCTAACGACAATATCATTAAATTAAGACTTTAGTTATACTTAATATCGATAAAATCGATAAAACGTATATATGTATATGCGAATGCAATAGAAGGCCATGTCATTAATGTAGAAATTACATCGATTCCGGTCCCGTTTACGAGTTATCAGTATCGAGATACGCTTGTTTTTGGAGCTGGAGAATACAACTCCAACAATTTGTTTACGGGATACAGATCTCAAAAATATTGAAATTGCATGGTGACAGTGGCGGCAAATGAGTGCAGCAAAAAAAAGTGTAGTTTCAAGAGCAACAGATAGAAGGTCTATTACAACATGGGGGCAATGACGCTAGATGTTCCTATCAGGTTCACTCTAGTATTGACGACAATGACTTTAGTCAACATTATAAATGTGTGTGTTAATGGCGCCTTCGACGCTAAGACTTAAGAGTTAAGCTGGGAAAAAGTAGACGCAAACGCCGAGCTTAAATTTATTGATTATTACAGCCCTACAACCACTATTAAAACATCAGATACATTATTACTGTCTGTGCGCAATTAGTTTAGCTTTTAATAAAAACTGATCTTAATCTATGTTGTTAAATTCAGTAAAAAAGCTTTTATCTGTCTATCTACTCCAATTATGGAGTATTTAATCACAAGTTTTATCTATTTTATTAACAATAAGTTTTTATCTACTTTATTAACGATAAGTTTTATCTATTTTATATGTCTGTAATATCGATATTGGATATAACAAATCGATATTGGAGATTTTAAATATGTATTGTAGTCTCACTTTTGTAAGCTTTAGTAAAGCTATTACAAGGACAAGGACAAGGACAAGTTTTGAAAAATTCTAAAGAAATACTATTAACCCCTTCAGCAGCCGCTGAATTACTTTCAGTCTCCCCAACGACCATTCGCTTATGGGCGCAAACTGGGCGTTTGAAATCAGTTAAAACACCTGGAGGTCATAGAAGATTTAATAGAGATGAGGTTTTGACTTTATTGACTCCATCATCCTTAGACACTGACAATATGGTGAAGATTCTAGTTGTTGAAGATGATAAAAAATTTGCGGATTTGTTGGTGCAAATAATAGAAAGTTACTTTCCATATACTGACGTGCATGTAGCTTACAACGGGTTTGAAGCCGGTGACTTAATGCACTCATTAGAACCTAGTATAGTTATTTTAGATCTCATGATGGAAGGAAATGATGGCTTTTCTATCTGCCATCGTATAAAAAACACACCTTCAACACGGCATATTGATGTTATTGCAATGACGGGCGCATTAACTGAAGAAAGCGTAAAAAGAATCACTCTACTGGGTGCAGAAAAATGTTTTGGAAAACCAATAGAATATGACTTATTTAATGAAACAATAACAAAAATGATAAATAAGCATAGGTAACAAGCCGTCTCTCCAATCTATTATGATTTGGGCAATAGAATCTAGAAGTTTTGGTAACTTTCATGATATCTTGGGCTCGATGGTTGCTGAAATTGACAGAGCGTTAATATTAATATATTGCTACTTGACACAGTAAATACGTACAAAATTTGGTGAATAATGCTTCTGTTTACGTTCATAATCGACAGACTCATAAAAGCGCCATTGAGTCGCATGTTTGGTATTTCAACGATCCTGAGTCCTTCCCAAAATATATATAAAAAGCGGTATAAAAGTATCTAAATAAAGCGGAATTTATCTAATTAATGCTTTTTTGTATACCTTAGTGTCCCCGCATATATTCTGGTCTATTGATTTGCCACTTTAAATAGCTTCACCGGATTTTCCGCACTTGGCACCAACATGAGTTTTATCTTCTGGAATGCGATTTGTTGATGAACAACGTGCACAGACAATATGCATGGCGTATCCTTAGGTTCAAAAAAATGATACATCACTATAAGAATTTGAATGTTGCAAATTTAACGATAAAACGCAACAGTAGGATATTACTTAAAATAACAATTGAGACTACACAATGCTTAAATTATATGGATTTGACGTAAGTAACTATTACAACATGATCAAACTAGCAATGGCCATAAAAGGTATTGAATATGAGGCCGTTATTACATATCCGAATCAAACTCCTGAGTACCTCACAATTTGCCCTACCGGTAAAGTGCCTGCATTAGCAACTGCGGATGGCGTGTTAATCGAAACGAATGTTATTCTAGAATACTTAGATGAATTATCACCTGAAAATCCATTAATTCTAGGTTCAGCTTACGAGCGTGCCAGAATTAGAGAGTTAATGAAGATAGTTGAACTGTATATAGAATTACCTGCGCGACGCTGCCATACCGAAGCTTTTTGGGGTGTACCAGTGCACGAGCAAACTAAAACCGAAGTAAAACGCGCTCTCCTCAGTGGTATACAAGCGCTATCTCGTGCAGCTTCATTTTCGCCTTACCTTGCTGGTGATAAAATGACAGCGGCAGATATATTCTTCTTGTATTCAATGGGCTTAGCATCAGCGGTGGCCAAAAAATTATTTGAAATCGATTTATTTGCCGAAGCACCTGGCGCAAAAGAGTTATTTGCCATGTTAAACGCGATGCCAGAAGTAAGGGCTATCGCGAAAGATCAAGCAGCGGCTCAGCCTGACTTCAACGCTTATTTAGCAAAAGCGTTTGCGAAAAAATAGTAAACAGTAAAAATTGGATTATTTGCAGCGGACCGTTTTAGTCCGCTCATTTTTTATACTTCCAATAAAGACTATTTGATATATGCCGACGACACAAGTTGTCGTGCTGCCTGCTCAGTTGCATCTATTGCTTTTTGCCACTTGTGACTAAGCAATCCAATCCCGCTTTATAGCCACTCTAGTTAACAGCAACAAACCAATTGCAATGACAGCGACGCCGCCCTGCATAACGAGAACGAAACTGCCGAGCACAGCGATGGCATCAACTACGATAAATATACCTATATTCTGTAGCACTAAACCAGCAATAGATAAGAAGAATAAAGGTAAAGCGAACGCTTTCTTCATCAGCAACGCTGTGCATCCTAACGCACCGGCGAAAACCGCGACCAACGATGCATAAGACGACCACATCGGCGTGTCGGCATACATCTGTTGCTGTGCAGTAGGAAGGGCTAAAATAGCCTCAGGGGTGATCATAAAATTCATAATGACGGCGGCAGCGCCGAGTAAGTTCCATAATAGCGCAACAAAGGCAACAACGATAAACCAGACTGGTGTTGTATTCATGAGATTCCCCCCCAAAATTTTGTTTATTTATATATATTAGTTCGATGTAACTAAAAAGTAAAAAGCACCGCTTGTTTTGGATATCTAGTTAGTTTGATATAGGATGACGTTCTGAGCATAAATGGTGTGCCTAAAATTTACTTAAGTAATCTAAACTTGGAGACTCCTTGCAATCAATTCTTGATGAAATAGCACAGCAAATGGCGCAATCAGAGGACAAAGGCCAGGTAGCGTCTTATATTCCTCAACTCGCACAAATCGATCTTGACCAGTTTGCGATGAGCGTTGCGCTGCCAAACGGGAAAATATATAGCGCTGGTTGCGCACAAACGACTTTTTCTATTCAGAGTGTCTCAAAAGTATTCACGCTTACCTTAGCGTTAGGTAAATTAGGCGAGACTCTTTGGTCACGAGTTGGCCGCGAGCCCTCCGGCGACCCGTTCAACTCGATAGTGCAGCTTGAGCACGAACATGGTAAGCCACGTAACCCATTCATTAATGCAGGCGCGATTGCCGTTGCAGACGCTATTATGCAAGGCCATCAACCCAAGGAGACTTTAGCTGAAATAGTCCAATTTATTCGCTTTTTAGCAAATGATGAAAGTATTATTATTGACGAAAAAGTGGCTCGCTCTGAAGTTGAAACCGGTACCCGAAATGCCTCATTGGCTTATTTTATGGCCTCGTTTGGTCATTTTGAAAACGATGTGCAAGCTGTATTAGGGACTTATTTCCATCACTGCTCAATTGCTATGAGCACCCACCAACTTGCTACTGCAGGACTATTTTTAGCCAACAATGGTATCAATCCAACTACCGGCTATGCTGTAGTGTCACCACAACGCGCAAAACGTATTAATGCGCTAATGTTAACCTGTGGACACTACGATGGTTCAGGTGAGTTTGCCTTTAGAGTTGGGCTGCCAGGAAAGAGTGGAGTTGGTGGTGGCATATTAGCCGTTGCCCCAGGCAAAGCCTCAATTGCGGTTTGGTCACCCGGCTTGGATGTTATAGGAAATAGTAAACTTGGCACTGAAGCACTTGAATTATTTGCGGCTAAAACTGGATGGTCGGTATTTGGTGAGTAGTCTTAATTAGACATCAAGGTCTTTTTGGCTCGCACGAAACAGCAACAATTGGGGTGAGACAACTCACTACGTTCGTAAGTTATCTCTTTTTATATTTCTGATTAATTCCGCCCATCATACTCAGCAGATAGCCGCTACCATTGACTGTGCAAATTCAACATAAGCATTCGGATCTTCAGAAGTCCCTTTGACTTTAAGGCGATCAGCATATGCGAGTCTAGCGCTCATTACTAACCAAAAAATAGCACTGATGAGACCGACAAAGCGCCATAGGTTTGATTTAGCCCATTTAAGTGCAAGGGTTATTGATAACACATATAGCACAAATCCACCGAGCTTTGATGATGCCCAACCATTGACAAATGGATATAGGTTAAGAGGATTAACAGCGACCATGTAAATAAAGGTAATAACAAATAACGTATATAAAACGTGCGGTCCTATTTTTAATAGCTTGTTATTGACCATTTCTGATTTTTTCATGGTCAACACAAAACTAACGATAAATAAAACAAAAGTAAGCAAAATTATAGTGAGATGGGCGTGTTTAACTATCGTGTACATGGCATTCATTCCTTAGCGGTTTTTATTTTTTTCGTTTACTGATTGAAGGCACTATGCTCATCATCAACTTGTTGCAAACTATACTATTAGGGTTTCACGCAGATACCAAGCTAAATTAGTGCTTTAGGAGCAACGTGCTTAATTAAATCGATTAAAGAATACTAAAACTAGGCATTAATGAACCCTACTTACCGAATAAACTAGACTTTTTTGCTAATTAAATAAGCATTTCTTGCGCACTTAACTAATACTGTCTATTCTCTGAAAATAACTACCTCACAAGCAATATGTAGACGTTTGAACATGCAACCTGAAACAACCCTATGACCTCTACCATTGATGCTAAACCAACGATTTTTGGTACCTTACTTGGTGTATCCGCTGGCGGCGTTTGCTCTTACTCAAGTGATTATGAAACAGCTAACGAAACTGAATATCCCAATCGCTCTGCATATCGTAGCTACTATGACGGTATTTATATGGGCTATAAATGGCAATGCGTCGAATTTGCAAGGCGCTGGCTGTATGTTAATAAAGGCTACATATTTAATGATGTCAGTATGGCATATGAAATATTTAATCTTAAAGACGTTAGGGAAGTTCAAAGTAATACAACGCTTCCTTTAAAAGCATTTAAGAATGGATCTTTACGTCACCCAGAACCCGGCGCTATGCTGATTTGGGACGAAGGTGGCGATTTTGAGCATACTGGACACGTGGCAATAATCAGTGAAGTGCTGCCACATGCGATCCGGATTGTTGAGCAAAATATGGATTTTGTTAAATGGAAAGAAGGCTGTGATTACTCGAGGGAAATTGTGTTAAAAATTGGCGAACAAGGCGATTTTTGGTTACATTGCCCACCCAAAGAAGGTCAAATTTTGGGGTGGATGTTACAAACTGAAGACGAATTGAATAGTGAAGACACCCCCCAAATTACGCCTGAATTATACAATGTGCATCTGCATAAACACAAAACAGCGTCCACGAATTCACGTCCTTGGTTAAACATCGCTAATGAAGATGAGGCAGCCTACGTAGAAATGATGAAAGGACATTGGTTAAGCTCCGTCAAAGAAGACTTTACTTATTATTACGATATCTCACAAACCGCAGAAGAGTTGTTAGAGACAGCCACCGACGAATTGCACGGTATGTTTATGCATGCGACAGACTATGTACTTCAACATCCAGAAATGCTTGAGGGATTTGGCTTTCCAAAAGGTATTTTGCCGCGCATTAGACAATCATGGGACAACCGTTTGAATCAGCTAATCACTAGTCGGTTCGATTTTGCTTTGTCTGAAAATGGCTTAAAAGTTTACGAATATAACTGCGATTCAGCGTCGTGTTATATGGAAGTAGGTAAAATTCAAGGCAAGTGGGCAAAACACCTGAACATAAAACGTGGTCATGATGCAGGTAGAAACTTATTTACTGACCTGGTCACCGCATGGAAAAAGAGCGACGTAAAAGGCAAAGTTCATGTCCTGCAAGATACCGATCCTGAAGAGGATTACCACGCCTTATTTATGCAAGAAGCAATTAAAGCAGCGGGTCTGGAATGCGAAAGAGTGGTTGGTTTAGACTCTTTAAGGTGGAATGACGACGGCGTTATTGTTGATGCCTCCGGCGTGCCCCTCAAATGGATTTGGAAAACGTGGGCATGGGAAACAGCCCTAGAACAACTTCGACAAGAAATGGTCGATTCCTCGGATAAGAGTTTTATTAACAATCCAACTATCAGCGCCGGTCAAACACCAAAGCTAGCAGATGTGCTGTTGCGTAAAGAAATCATGGTGTATGAACCCATGTGGACTTTAATACCCAGTAATAAAGCCATACTCCCTATATTGTGGGTTTTATTTCCAAACCATCCATGGTTGCTTGAAACAAGTTTAGAACTAAGTGAAGAACTAAAGCATAAAGGCTTCGTTTCGAAACCAATCGTTGGCAGATGTGGCGCTAATATCCAACTCATAGATGAAAACAACCAAACTCTCGCTGAAAAAGGAGGCAACTTTGGTGAGCGTGACTGCGTTTACCAACAACTTTGGCCCCTGCCTAAAGTAGGAAAGTACTATGTTCAAGTCTGCACTTTCGCAGTATCCGGGAATTATTCAGGCAGTGGTGTTCGAGTAGACCCATCTATGATTATTGGTAAGGACAGCGACTGCATAGCACTGCGAGTTCAAGAAGATGATGCAATTAATATTACGAAACCCATAGGCTAATAACCAACGAGTAGTATGTTTATACATAAATAAAGTCATCCAGCATTTTATTTATGAGCGCTATATATGAACACTTGCACACCTCCTTCGCTACAACTTTACACTTTAAAAGATTTCTCATTTAATGTTATATTATAACCATGCGAAATAGTCACTTATAGGCTATTATTAAAGGTAGCTATAACCAATCGTAATATTGAATTGAATCACAAAAAGGAAGTAGTACATGGAAATATTGTTTGATTACATCTTGACTGTAGAAGTTGCCATTATCGCGCTAGTGTTAGTGTTGTTAAGAAGCAGCATTAAATTTGTGCCACAAAACAGAGTTTTTGTTGTTGAGCGATTTGGTAAATTTCAGTCGACTAAAGAGGCTGGGCTAAACTTCATTTTACCCTTTATTGATCGTATTGCAGCCGACCGTTCATTAAAAGAACAAGCGGTCGATGTGCAAGAGCAGAGTGCAATCACCAAAGATAATATTTCATTGATGGTAGATGGCGTATTATATTTCCGAGTAATGGACCCATACAAAGCGACCTACGGCGTAGAAGATTATGCCTTTGCTGTAATACAATTAGCGCAAACCACAATGCGTTCTGAATTAGGCAAAATGGAGCTAGACAAGACCTTTGAAGAAAGAGATATATTAAACTTAAATATCGTAACAGCAATTAACCAAGCGGCTGGCCCTTGGGGAATTCAGGTTATGCGCTACGAAATTAAAGACATCATTCCACCAGGTTCTATTATGGAAGCGATGGAAGCGCAAATGAAAGCCGAAAGGGTTAAACGCGCGCAGATTCTAGAATCTGAAGGTGACCGACAGTCTGCAATCAACCGTGCTGAAGGCCAAAAAGCCGCGGTTGTATTAGCAGCCGAAGCTGACAAGTCACAACAAATATTGCGAGCACAAGGTGAAGCATCAGCAATAGTCGCTGTCGCAGAAGCCCAAGCCGAAGCCTTGAGAAAAGTAGGTGAGGCAGCTAATACTGAGCAAGGTCAAAAAGCAATTCAACTTGATCTGGCAACGAGAGCGATTGAAGCTAAGAAAGCGATTGCGAAAGAGTCGAGTGTAGTACTACTTCCAGACTCAGGAACTGACATCGCATCCGTAGTAGCCCAAGCAACAAGCATTATCAACGCGATGAAGAACAAAGGAGTTTAATATGGAATTATTTGCTAATAACTTGATTGAAACAATATTAATTATAGGTGTATTACTTTTAATCCTTGAAGTTGTCGTTTTAGGTTTTAGCACATTTTTCCTAACTTTTACTGGTTTAGCCGCCGTAGCCACAGCATTAGTAATGTGGCTAGGGCTCATTCCTGAAACGTTTCCTTGGACAATAAGCTCGATTGCCGTTTTCACTATTGTATTTGCTGCTCTGCTATGGAAAAGGCTCTCAAAATTACAAAATACCGTTGATTACAAACGTGCCGATTCTGACCTAATAGGCCATACTTTTGTATTACCTGAAAATGTCGACGCCGCACTGCCAATGAAGGAAAAGCCTAAATATCAGTTTTCTGGTATAACTTGGTACCTCAATGCGCACGAAAACTTAGTAAAAGGAACCGTGGTAGAGGTTGTGCAAGCCGATGTTGGTTCTTTATTGATTAGAGCTAAACAAGTTTAACAGGCTGTAAATTAAGAAAGACGACGTGGGAAAAACGTATCGTTTGATACCTGTTTTTATTGTCGTCTTTTTTTATGCTGGAAACTCAACGACAAAAACCTACTCGACACGCACTAAGACATAAATTATCTCATGGTAGGAGGACTTGCATGCGACGCCGAAGGTTTCTGTAACAATGGCCTATCAATATAAGAAATTTAAAGCTGTCATTTCAGCGAAAATAACCGCAATTTCTCCTTAGTAAACATCAAACCATTCTAAAAGACAGCTGTGACAATGACTAGTACATAGCGTTAATTCGTCTTATACTCCAGCAGGCGCATGTTTTAAATTCTGAATTATGTAAAAACAGTTGAGTAATAGACGAAGAATAGCCGACTTTTACTCCCTTAAGAATATAAAATAGATGTCAATATGGAAAATATGAGGCATTATGTATGTTGATTTTAGGAAAAATGACGTTTTATTTTACCTATACACGAATGCTGTCAATGTAATGAACCACCCTATAAGCTAGTCGGTTAATAACCAATACGGACACTGATATAGTGTGGCCTGTCACCAGTTGTTTGTTGGATGTCTGTTCAACAGATCAGACCTGTGGTTTATTCTTTATTCACTTAAAACAGTTCAAAACTAGCCAAGAGTTTTTGGAGAGGGAACGCGATATGCCTGAATTACTTCAAAATCTTTGGAAACGCCGCGTGTTTCAGTTTGGTGCGCTTTATCTTGGTGTAGCTTGGTTGTTACTGCAGGTGGCAGTTGTTCTTGAGGAAATGCTTTCATTACCCAATTGGCTAGATCAATCGGTTCTCGTTTTACTCATCATTGGTTTCCCATTGGCCTTGATCCTAGCGTGGGCGCAGGACACAAAAGCCAACACATCTTCGAGCGATATGAATCTGCCCGCTGCAACATCAGACACTTCAAAATCTAAATGCCAAGCCAACAAAAAACCCTCAATTGCGGTGCTTCCCTTTTTGAATATGTCAGAGGACCGCAATAATGAGCATTTTGCTGACGGTATGACAGAGGATATTCTAACGACGCTGTCTCTTAGCCAGTATTTATCAGTCGCCTCGCGCACATCTTCTTTCAAATATAAAGGAAGGGCTGATGATGTGCGCACTATCGGCCAAGCGCTTGGTGTTGACTATGTGGTTGAAGGCAGCATTAGACCCATGGGTAAACGTATTCGTATAACCGCACAACTTATTAATACCCAAACTGGCGCGCATGTTTGGGCAGAGAAATATGATCGTCCACTGGACGCTTTGTTTGAGATTCAAGATGAAGTCTTGGGCAATATCGTATCGTCTTTAAATCTGTCGCTGACATTTGGCGCAGGAAATAGATTACTCGCGGCAAAGCCTGAGTCGCTGACAAACTGGGAGCGTGTCCAGCGAGCCAACGCCATGGTTAGTAGGGCATCACTAGGTGATTTTAGTCAGGTCGTTTCTGAGCTTGAAAAGGCAGTCGCAGAAGAACCAGGCTATGCATATGCGGCGTCGATGCTGAGCTGGGCCTATTTAATTCGTATTACCAATGGCGGGAATTCTGATCGACGCGCTGATATTCAACGCGCCATACTGCTGATGGAAAAAGGTTTGTCGCTTGCCCCATCTGACCCACTCAATCTCTATTATTGCGCTAGTTCAGCCGGTTATTCTGGACAGTATGACAGAGCCATAGAGCTTGCCGAAGCCTCTCTTAAGATCAATCCTAGTCAGGTCGAGGCTTATGCCCCGATTGCGCAAGCAAACACCCATTTGGGGAATTTTGAGAAAGCAGAAGCGGCTCTTGAATTGTTCGAGTCAAGTGCTTCAGGTTGGATTTATAGTACCACTTGGTATAAAGCGATATTGCGTAGTGCCGAGTTGCGTTATGAGGAAGCCATGCCTCTTATAAAGCTCACGGTGCAAAGAGCACCAGAATATATTTTACCTCGCCTTCATTTGGCGGTAGCACAAGACGCGCTCGATGATCGGCCCAATGCCTTAGACACAATTAAATGCGCTTATAAAATCTCTCCAGAATTCGATTTTCGAGCTGTTAAGACAACTTTTGGAGCTTATGTGTACCCAAAAGCGGGTGAAGCCGAACGACGGATCAATCTCTTATACGAGCTTTGGCAAGACGCTAGCGCTAGCGCTGGATCAGAAGTGAAGTCAGATTCGAAGAATAAAAGGGGTCAAGAATCACAGGGTCAGATCCAAATTAGATGATAATGGATAGTCAGTCCAATGACTGGTGATGGCCGACGGATAGAGGAAGTTGTTGTTGAAGGGTTTTAGCAGCAAAATACAGCAATATAATTCTTCGTTCGTATGTCTGCCATGTCGGATCTGCTGCCATTAGAATACCCACCATTGAACTACGACAAATATAATTTCATGCCCCATTCATTCAGTTCCAATATTTAATGCCTAGTTTCAAACTTTATTATACTCGGACATATGAGTCTCAAAGAAACTTTAGATTAATGCAATTTTTGAGGCTCATATAAACATCCTTGTATTAAATCCGACCATAGTAGAAAGCACTTCATTACATTACTGACAAGTCATTACCAAAATCTCGTGATATAGCCGCCAGTGCTTAATATTCATTGAAATCCCGCGATTTCTGACCGGGCTTTCAGATACTATTTTGGCATAAGCATTTCTTGCATTTCGTTCTTTGTATTTACTTCATTACAAAAGTGCAATCCTGTATGTATAAGATAACTTCTAATCTATTCACTTGATATTATCAATAAAGATACATAGGTCAATTAGCCAGCTAACTAGGGATATATTATATCCATCTCTTCGGCAGTAAATATGACTGTTGTTTATCAAGTTAGAATAATGAATGTTTCAGGAAAGAGCTCAATATAAAATGGTCGCTGGTCGCTCGAAGCCGATCTATAGTCAATTTTTGAATGACTCTAAATTGCCCCAAACAGCGCGTCAAACTACTAAAAGCTCACGGTAATAATAGCCAATGAACTACCATGTCAATCTTACCATCGGTAGTGTTTCTCGTTGAATCTTAGAGCTGCAAAAAGACATAACTCGTTCACGATTATTTGCGACAATAAAATAGTGGCATGAGGCAATGGTTACTAAAGCACTTACAATCGCGTTGCTAAGTACTCGGTTAGCGAAACATCGCTTTGTCATTTCACTATTTTTGATAATGACATCAAGGCAGCCCAAGTGTCGCAAATGGTAAAAATCTGGTCACAATGAAATAATTTAAAGAGATATGCTCACAGCCGACAACACTAAATAAAAACAAGCAAATGCTGGTTACGGTTTGATATGTTTGCAACGAATAGTCTATTTCACTGGCGTTGACACGATAAAAAGATCTATTTTCAGATTCACGTATATTCGATAATATGTATGTTACCGTTGTTTATTGGCATAATATCCACTCTGTTGAATAGATCAGGGATGTCGTTTATTCTTCTTATACTCAATGGTAAGAAGGTGATGTTGTTTCTAATTTTTTCGCCCGCATGTTAAGCCATTTTGGGTCTGGAAAGCTTAGTCCTAGCCACTTACTCTGTGCGCATAATCGCATTGTATAACATGGGCAACTGACCAAGGACTAGAGCCAGATGGGTGACTGTTGCGGATAAATTATCCAGCACAACCAATAGAAAAAAAGAATAGCGAATGAAAACTTGGACACACTACAGGGTAGGCAAAATATGATGTTTGCTAAAACGCGATCCGAATTTTACCACACTGTTGACAACGGCTGACCCCGCAGGTTAAAAAATCAAATACTTTCATTTTTATTTTTAAAAGAACCTGAACCCGCAGGTTCGTAACTAGCCGCGAATCATTGGCATTTAGCCAATACCCCTAACAACTAAGCCTTTTTGCGACGCCCAAATCCCACCAACCCTACAAGGCCAAAAGCAAATACTGCAAGACTGGATGGTTCAGGTACAGAAACCGAAACAGGCTCGCCCAAGTAAGAAGTTATATTTAAAGTTGATGCTGAATAGTGTCTTTCCGCGAAGAAGAAATCCAATGAATACTCTTCTCCAGCCACAATTCCCTGTGCTTTCGCTATGTCATTCATATAAAAACCGCCAGTTTCAGCTGAATGTACGCCACCCAAATCCATAACTAACTTGTCATTAATAAAAACCCAAACATCATCGTCACCTGTAAACGCAAAGGTATTCGTCAGAGTTGGGTCGTAGACGAGTTGTAGGCCGAA
>JAWUVZ010000105.1:0-11922 GCA_034112105.1 Glaciecola sp.
GGGTGCCCACTAGAGGTTTGCCAAATGATAGCGCTTCCAAAGATTTAATTTTGAGGCCAGTACCACCGACCATTGGATTTATGGCAATATCAACTTCACTGTAAAAGTCTTCTAACTCATCGACTTTTCCAAACAGTTCAAAAACCTGATTTTGGTCTGCAATATTATTACAGATCGTACCTGCTACCAGAAACTCAAATTTATTTAACACCTCTGGCCTAATCATTATTTGTTTTTGCAGTTCAATAAGCGATTGAACATTAAACGGATTACCACTGCCGATGTAACCAATTTTTAATTTTTGTTGGTCTGCCGTTTTATTCTCTATCAGATTATGTTTTGGAACGACATAACCCATTACTTCGACGGGTATATCGGTAATACTCTCAAAGTAACCTTTTTCTTCATCTTGTATCGCAAAAATCAAATTTGCTCGAGACAAGCCAAATGCTTCTAGCTCTTTCGTCGTGTAAAACCAGACAGGCTCTAAACCAGCCTTTATTGCTATTAAGTGACGGTCACCAAATACATCGTGTGTATCGATAATTTTTTGAATTGAAGGAGGCACAACATCGAGCACTTTGGAAAACCACACATAGTTGGTTAAGCAGATATCAACTTTATATCGACTACAAATTTCTTCTACCGTGCTAGATACTCTATTATCGTATCAATCATCAATATCAAAATGACTGCCAAATGACGGTTCTGCTGCTGGACCTTGGGGCTGCACAAAATAAAAATAATCCCAGCAATTTTGCATTGCTAATCGCTGTTGTTGTGTCAAACCTTCCATTCCGAAATACACAAAGTGAACTTTATACCCGGCAAGTTGATACATTTTTGTCAATCGAAAAATTCTCGCACTATTGCCCTGAAATTGGGGGTGTGAGGGGATAGGCGAAACCACAATAATATGTTTCATTGTAGTTCATTCTCCTTGAAATAAAGCTCGATTTTGTTTAATGCAAAACCCAATCTTTGTCCGTTCACCTGCACGATACTCGGTATGCAGAATAGAACCTCAACCGCTGAGACTTCAGTACCTTGCGTAATTGTAAAATCAAAAGCGATTTCACAATTCCGTTCAATTTCAATCGAAGCTCGAATTTCACCATCTACAAAAACATATAATGGCAAAGATGTAACCTGATGAGGCAATGAATAAACCGATGTGCTGAAATGATATTGCCCTGCGGCTTCTATTGGCAACAGTATTTTGCTTTCTGAGGATGGACCCGACCAACTCCACTTATCATCATGACTGTGTTCTTGTGCATAAAAACCTTCAACTAATTGAGCATCAATATCGATTATTTGATTATCACTAAATAAATATTCTTTTAGCGTACTTTTAGCTTGGGTTTTGTAGTCTATAAGTGAATTGTAATAGCCCTTTATAATATCAACTCTACTTCCTAGGCCACTGTTTACTGCTAAATCGGTATCAAAACTCGTGATACTTCTTATTGTTTGAAGGGCTTTGTCTGCTTGATGTATACAAACCCACGCTGGCGGAAAACAATCACCCGCTTTAGCATCGAGGTCAATCAGTTCGAGGGTATGGCTAAAACACTGATATCCACACCTTTTTAGTAGTGCCATTACTGCTTCACTTGAAGCCGCATTCAACACGTTATTAAGGGTTATTATTGGCTTGTCTCTGCCTAGCAACTCAACGCAACCAGCAAGCAAAAAGTCAGGGGAAGTATCTTCTATATGCAGCCAATCTAATTTATGCAGGCCGCTATACTGTTCGTCTATGGTTCGCTGTTTAATTAAACGAGGCGCTTTTCCCAAATCATTAAAACCAGCCATCACTTTTGACAACAACATACTGTCGCGCGACGCTTCTGCCAATATACTCAGTTCATACCCCAGCGATACCGCCCTATCATAAATCCAAAAACCGTAGTGCTGTAACAGAGATTTAGGCAACACATTGATAGTATCAAAGCCGGATTGCTCTGCAAATTTCGACGCCATCGACTGTTTGTTACCACAAATCAAGGCTGTTTTAGGGCGATTAATCGCACTCGATATAGCCCAATAAATTATTGCAGCTAATCGTAATGGATTAGACCTTAATAAGTCTTTTGGCTTCATACGTGGAACAGAATGTTGATTAGCAGACATTATTGTCTCCTTGAGTAACCATCTGTTTATTCGACTTATTTTGCTTCAATAACGTCAAGTCTGAATATGCACCAGGGTAGTATGGCTGTGGGTTAGTGTTAACCATGCGCGAACACTTAATTAGTGCAAAGCACCACTCTTGCTGGTGCGAGTTATCGGCATAATTAACATCATCTAAATCGATGTCGGGCTTACCGGTAATAAATCGTGTAACCGAAAATCCAGCCGCTTCAAAATACGTAATAATAGACGCACGGGTCAGCTCTACTTCATTTTCAATTTCAGTATCCCAATACAGAGTTACACAACCGGATGCCCCCATCGCTAATAGCGTATTAATTTCGCAGAATACGGCAACCGGATCCGACTCTATTAACCTAACAGGCAAATTTACAGCAAAATGCTCAAAGGAAATCGTTGGTCTTTGAGTAAGCTCCTGAGTAAAATCATTAGAGCTGATAAACGACAATGCTTCATTTGGATAGCCTAGTAATTTTTCTGCTAGTTCCAAAATTCCTTGCGTTTCCGACACCACCAATAAGTTGCCATTGTTATACATTGGCAACATTGACTGCGCCCACCAATGGGTGGTTTTGTCAGTAATTCCATCCAAAATAAGCGTATTAATATGTATAAATTCTCTAACCTGCGGCAAAGGCAAATACTCAAGCCAAACCATGCTCGAACTTACTGAAGATGTGACCAATAGATTGTCATTTGTAGCCGTGTTTTTTGCAGTCTGTTCGACCAACGCTAAGTATGCCTGAGTGGTAGTGCTGATCTCTTGAGTCGATGCTACCCATCTGCGGCCATTTAAGCCTACCTGGGTGCGCATCTCATGGTCAGTGATAAGTTGCTCTAATGCTGCAGTAAGATTGGAATCAAAGTCGTCATCATAATTTATTTTTAACGCACAATTATCTGGGATTTCCGCAAATGGTCCAATATTAACCACTAAGCATGCCAAGCCAAGTCCCATTGCTCTTGTGAGGGTACCTGACGATTCGCCCCCCGAAGGATAACGCAAATTCACGATAAAATCAGACGCAACTAAATACTTAAAAAAGTCATCAGAGCTTAAAAAACCAGTCACAATCACATTGTCTTGCAAATCAAAATCTGCAATGTCTTGATACACATCATATTCATGCGGCTTGCATTGACCTGCAAGAATATAAACAAAATCTTGACCCTGCTGCTTGAGACTCTTCAGGGAGGTCAACACCGCACGTATTTGTTTTGCCTTAGCAATAAAACCCATTGAGGTAATTAGGGTTTTATCACCCGGTAAACCCAATTCACCTCGGTATGTCATTTTCATTTTTGGCTGAAATTGCCGCGTCTGGGGAGAAAGGTGATGCGGGATGACCGAAACAGCGGTGTCTGTCATTGCTGCAATGTGGTTTTTCGAGTACTCGGAATGCACAATAATGTGCGAGGCGGCGTCAATAACTGACCCATTCATCATCAATTCGTGAGGCATGTGCTGACCTTTCCAATTCATGCTGCTCAATTGCTGCCCGATAATTTTACCCGCCGCACCATATTGGTTAAACAATGCGTTAGTGTAACCTTGCTTATCACCTAAGCTTAAATTAGTAAGATCCATTAAATAATGCAAGTTAAGGTCATGCACAATAACAATACCAGGGCGGTTTAGCAGTACTGGCAGCATATATTTGGTATCTGGATTGTTACCAACATGATACATGTGAGGCACAGCGGTAAGTTGATTTTGACACTTAAGATATTCAGCAAGGCGAAGAACCAGAATAGCGCCGCCTAAATTTTCAGGCTCCGGTGCCGCATTTTCAATTACCACACAAACGCTCAACTGCGCACTAAAATAAGGGAGTTGCTCTGCTAGATAGTCCGCAATACCGTTTGGTTTAGGAGGCAGAGGACAGAATATCAGTAAATCAGGAATACTAACTAGCACGTTACTTTCCTTATTTTTGTGAATTTTGATTTTTTAAGTAGTCGAACTCTCTTAACATACGTTCAGTTTGAATAGACAACATGGCATCCATTCGCTTCTCTACTTCGCTGGCAAAGTCGCCAAGAATATCTGTAAAACTGCTTTTCAATACAATAGCGGAGCTGGTAACTCTTTTACCGTTCACAAAAAGATGAGCTTCACGTGCTTCAGCAGAAAAGGGCAACATTTCTAGTTGTATCGAAAAACCATGACAGCCGTTACCCACACCAGCAGCGACCAGATCTTCTCGCAATGTCGCAGCTTGTGCAGTGGCAAGTAACTTATCCCCTGCCTTCAATTCAACTGTGCAAGGTTTTGACGGGTTTGCAGTATTACACGCCCAACCGGCTATCATATCAGCTGAAACCGCATCGATATGATATTGAAGCTCGCCCCTACCAAGTAGTCTTTTGATGAGATTTTTAATTTTTCGGATCATAATTCAGTGCCCATAAAGTCGCTAACGAAAGCGCAAGAGTTTACAATAAATAGGCAAACCTTGCACCTATTACTCTATTCTTTGGTCATATGCTTAAGTTCGTCTTGCCAAAGCAAGCCAATAACTTTTGCGAGACCATCACGGGGGCCTGTTTCTTTTGAAAACTGCTCAATCACTGAGGCTAAAACAACATTGAGCATTTCGCGTTCTTCAGCCTCTGTTAGCATGTGCGATGCTTCACTTGCGGGTTTTTGAATAACGGCTTGCCCTTGCAAATATTTATCACTAATAAATTGATTCGACTCAGCAAATTTTTGTAAAAACACATCGCGCTGCTGATCCGTTTTAAAATAATCGTGGCGTACGGTCGTCATGCCCTTCACCTGATTATTAACGACTTCTGCTAACTTGCAGGCTGGACCATAAAACTTTGAGTGATCAATATTGAAATCCACTTGCCTATTTATTCGTGCCATCAACATAGCCGAGGCCGGCATCAGAGAGGAGTTATCATGTGGCGCAGAAAATGCCTGTAACTCCGCGCATTCTGGCTGAATACGAGCAATAAAATCGTTACCAATATTGCCATGTTTTAATGAGCTTTTAGAAAAAATACCAATCGACATATTTTGAAAGCCAACAACGTCTTCGATCACCGAAAGGGTCGCGCGATAATCAAGTAAATCCACTCTTGGACTAGTTTCTATATAAGTACTGAAGTCTTGGTTGACGGCGTGCTTTTTTACCAATTCATTGTACATTGAAACAATAGCGTCATCTTGGCGGCGCAAGTAGTAAATGATTTTCACATGATGAGGGGCAAAAAACGTTTTTAATGATTGCCACTTCTGCCGGCTCATTCGCTCTAAAAGTTCGGTGGACACTATAACCGTGGAATGTTCACACTCCTCAATTTCAGCCTGCAATTTGAGCGCCTCATCACTGTCTTTTCCCTGCTTGATAAAGGCAGCTAGACTATGGTGTCCAATCCCATTTTTGCGCGCTGCATTGGGATACAATATGCCTTTTTGACTCAATATTTGTTGATTCTTAGTGAGCATTTTTTGAATGGAGGTGGTGCCCGTTTTAGACATCCCTGCATGCACATAAATGGTTTTTGGCGTGTTAGTCAGGCTACTCATTATTGCATTTCCAAGTGCTTGAGCATTCTTAAGCGAGTCACCTCTGTGACCAACAACGTATTGTCGTGATCAACGTAGGTATCAATTAACCCGGTAATGTAGGTTCTCATATCAATTTGTTTCCCTTTCATTTTTAATTCAGGAAAGTCGGTCGTTAACATTTGCTTTTTAATCGACTGATATATTGGCAATTTAGTTTCGCCTAGATGTTCGAAACTGCCGGGAATGTGCTCATTTGATATGTTCAACAGTTTTAGAATTTGATAACAAATTTCGAGCATTATTTGGCGAGCAGGATGATTGACACTAAAAAACAACTGCCCCGTTTGCCAATGTTCTTCAACAAACGTTGCCACGTGAGTATCCAAGTCTGCTTCACGACTTTTTAACTCATCTATACTCAGTTGAACGCGACTTAATACATCACGCGGTGAATAAAAATCGGGGTCTTGAATTTGCGCTAACGATTTTTCAATGGCTTGCTGGGGGGTGTCTGAATTCAAATAATTTAGGGCAACATTCATATCATGATATTCACTAAATTGGTTTACCGTGCCTGGTAACCCCCGTAAATAATCAACTTCGACAAAGTAACCATTAAAATAAATGCTGGGATAAGACACTTTTATTGCGCCAGGCTTTACATTGGCAGCAAGGTGCTCACTGGACAGTAAGTGACCAAAAGCATCACCTACTTGCTGAAAAATTAACAAGTCGATGTCTTCAAGTACCTGCAAAATTTCAGGCCAATCCTTATTAGACATCATATAAACCGGGTTTGGAAAATTAACTAATTCGAATTGTTGCTTAAACGCTTCATTATTTAATAATAGTTTAGCAATTGGGCCAGCCTGACAATTACCATAAACTGCAAATTTCTTTTTGTTCATTACTAACTCCCCTTAAGTCATCACCCTATTCTATTAAGGTTCAAAATACCATTTAGAATGTTGATGCACATCACCTCTTTCCATGAGCTCACTTTTTTCAAACCATTGATACTGGCTATGCTGCTCGGCTGGTAAATTAACAATAGCAATATCGATGGTTATCTCATACGCCAACACAACGTAATGTGTTGACACGTCTTGACCGAATACGTAGTCATCATAAAAGTGCTCATACGGCCCCAGAAAACGGGCACTTTGTCGCGCAAGCTTGATACCCAACTCGGCCTCAGTTAAGCGAAAAAAAGCGGCATCCATCGGCTCATTTTTATGAATGCGCCCGCCCGGTACAAACCAATAGTTCTTTGCTGGTCGATTAGTGCGGTATCCCAGTAAATATTGCCCCTGTGAATTTTTAACCACTAAATCAATAGATATCAGAGGGGCACTGCTGATCACCGTTTTAAAGGTGCTTTCATCTAAAAACATATACGCTCTTGTGTTCCACTATTTGGACTTTTAGGCCTGCCTAAAACTGTCTTGGTTATCTAAAAACCATTGATAAGCATCTTGTAAGCCCTCTTCAAGGGAATAGGAATATTGCCAGCCTAGCGCTTTTAATCTGTCGACGTTCATCAACTTGCGAGGCGCACCGTCGGGCTTAGTGGCGTCAAATTCAATATTACCCTCGAATCCCGTTACCTTGGCAACCGTTTCAACTAACTCGCGAATAGTGCAGTCGACACCAGTACCGACATTAATGTGGCTCAGCATGGGCTGGGTATTGTCATCATAAACCGTTTTATCAAGCTCCATGACATGAATAGATGCGGCTGCCATGTCGTTAACATGCAAGAATTCGCGCATCGGTTTGCCACTACCCCAAGCGACCACTTGGGCATCGCCATTGAGTTTCGCTTCATGAAAGCGGCGCAACAATGCAGGGATTACATGAGAATTTTCAGGGTGAAAGTTATCATGTGGGCCGTACAAGTTAGTTGGCATGACACTGCGATAATCATGACCATATTGGCGATTGTATGATTCACACAGCTTAATACCGGCTATTTTAGCAACAGCATAAGGCTCGTTCGTTGGTTCAAGTGTATCGGTAAGCAAGGCTGTTTCAGCCATGGGCTGTGCAGCTAGCTTGGGATAGATGCAGGAGGAACCTAGAAACAATAGCTTATTGATACCTGCAACATGTGCTGAGTGAATAATATTGCATTCAATCATGAGATTTTCGTAGATGAAGTCGGCTGGGTAAGTGTTATTGGCGATGATACCGCCGACTTTTGCTGCTGCTAAATACACTTCGTCAATGTGCTCTGTTTTGAAGAACTCGGCGACAGCGCTTTGGCTAGTGAGGTCTAATTCAGAACGTGAGCGTAAGATTAACTTCGCGTCACCTCTTTGTTGTAATTGCCTGACGATGGCCGAGCCAACCATGCCACGGTGGCCTGCTATGAATATTTTTTTCATTTTTATCCTATTGAAAAAGTTGTCACCAAAGAGACTTTTGTAGTGTAAAAACTAAGTCCATTCTCTTTGGTGAACTTTTAGGTCGATTATTCTTTTGCTAGGGCAACATCAAAACCATGTTTTTTCAATAAGGCATGTTGCTTCGCTTTACTCAAGTCATGTTCCACCATTTCGGCGCACATTTCTTCAACGGTGATCTCTGGTACCCATCCCAGCTTTTCTTTAGCTTTGGTGGGGTCACCCAGCAGCGTTTCAACTTCAGCAGGGCGGAAGTAACGTGGGTCTACTTTAACAATAACGTCGCCGACTTTCACTTCTGGTGCGTCATTGCCTATAACATCAATAACAGTTGCAATTTCATCAAGACCTTCGCCGCTAAATTCCAGAGTGATACCTGCATTTTCAGCAGACATGCGAACAAATTCGCGTACTGAAATTTGTTTGCCTGTGGCAATCACGAAATCTTCAGGTTTGTCTTGTTGCAACATCATCCATTGCATGCGGACATAGTCTTTGGCATGGCCCCAGTCACGAAGCGCGTCCATGTTACCTAAAAATAAACACTGTTCTGCACCTTGCGCAATATTGGCTATAGCGCGAGTTATTTTACGCGTTACGAAAGTCTCACCACGGCGCGGTGACTCGTGGTTAAATAAGATACCGTTGCAAGCATAAATACCGTAAGACTCACGGTAGTTGACTGTTATCCAATATGCATACATTTTAGCTACTGCATAAGGTGAACGTGGATGAAATGGTGTGGTTTCTTTTTGTGGTATTTCTTGAACTTCGCCATAGAGTTCAGATGTGGAAGCTTGGTAGAATTTGGTCTTTTTTTCAAAACCTAAAAAGCGAATCGCCTCAAGTAAACGCAACGTGCCCAGCGCGTCGACATCTGCAGTGTATTCAGGGGCTTCAAAAGAAACAGCAACGTGTGACTGTGCACCCAAGTTGTACACTTCATCAGGCTCAACTTCACGCATAATTCTAATGAGATTAGACGCATCACTTAAATCACCATAATGTAATTTAAAATGGGCGTTTTTGACCTGCACGTCTTCATAGATATGGTCAACTCGTTGGGTATTGAACGACGATGCACGACGTTTTATACCGTGAACTTCATAGCCTTTTTCTAATAAAAACTCGGCTAAGTAAGAGCCGTCTTGGCCGGTTACACCGGTGATTAATGCTTTTTTCATCTTTATCTCATTTCTGTATTGTAAATCGTATTATTAAATTATCAACTTATTACTAAGTTCTTCAACTAAATTATCAAGAACAAGTTTTCCACCTTCAGCATTAAGATGGCCGAAATCAGTTTCACTTTCGGATTTGAAGTGTCTACTTGTAGCCCGTTCGTCATCAGAATAAAGATTGCGAGGCAATGGAATAAATCCCCCCCCCTTTTTCTCCACCAAATATTGATACAATGCTCCAATTTCGAAAAAACTTACATCTTCGGGGGTTTGTTTGAATATTGAAAGGTCTTGGATTCCAGTATCTAAACTTGAGAATCCCAATTCATTTCGCAGAGGAGGAAGCATTGAAAAAATATTGCTACTGATTGCAGAGAATCCTGCCAACTGTTGGAGCCATATATAATGGTTGGTCTTTGTAATTTTTCTTTCTAAGAGTTCGGCTAATAATGCTTTAGTATAAGGGATTTTTCCATTTACTAATTCCCACCAATCGTCTCTAACAAAACTTCCTCCATAAATAACAATTGCTGAAAAATTTCTTAAATCAATGGGATTACATCCGCTCACTGATAAAAACCGATCTTTTGTGTTTTCATACCATGTATTTAATACTTCAGGTGTGATATTCGGGAACCCTGGTATTTCTGCCCACCCCCCCTCATTTTCTAAAAGATATAAATAATGTTCTTCAAATTTTATTTTTGAAGTAATGGGACCAGGTGCAGTAACGAAACTGAAATCAAAAACTGTATTCTTTTGCAACCTATTTGCTAATGCTAATTGAGCGATGTGGCTATCGCCGAAAACAAGAACTTTGTTCATTTTTTTCCACCAAATGCAGCCAATAACTCTTCTTCACATTGGGTATCATCAATACCAAACTCTTTAATAATTGAGGATGGCTGTTCTTGCTTAGCCATGGTAGATGCAAATAGAACCTCCTTTTTACCAAATTTTTCATTCTGAGATTTAAAAAAATTATCCATTACAAAAGAAACACCAAAAGGATTAACGCTCCGTTGATTTGGCTCAAAGAATATTCCTTTGAAAACAGGACTATTAATAATCTCGTAAGAGGGGAAGTAGTCCACATTTGTGCGATTAACACTTAACTGTTCTGCTACCGCACGTAAAACTGATTTAGACCCCATAGTTGCGACAGCTACGTGTTTGCCCGACATTGTGGCGGTTAAAGGCACAGGTGATACGGTCAATATAAATTTTATATTTGGATTTATGCCTTGCATTAACGTAATAGAATCAACTAAGCCCTTTATCACTTTATCGAACTGTTGATTTTCGAATTTATGCAAATCTTCAACAAACTCGCCGGCCACAGTCCCTGGACACATAGGGTATTCGTATCCATCGTTATGTGACCAACTTTCAGTTAGCCCTAGAGTAAAAACAAAAAAATCAGCTTCAACAATACTTTTTTTGAAACAAGCAATGGTATGAGCTTGAGATTTCTTTAATTCATCTTTCGTATCAAACCCATTTGGTTCTATGCGTGGTCTAAATGGGTCGTAAAACCTACCATTTTTCTCCCATATCTCATCTGGCACTGACGTTTCTCCGACAGCCCACTGGGTCCATTGTCTTAGCAACGATGTTGTATAAATATTACCTGTTCTTGCCGTAAATACACCGTAACTATATTTTTTCGCGAGTTCGATAGGGCAATTTTGAGGCGCTTGCTCTGTAATTAACCAATTAAATCCTCTATTATGCAACGCGTTACCAATATGTTGAGCAAAACAAGAACCAAAAGTTGCAACTATATCCTTAGGTGTAATTTGAAATTTTGGAGCCCAAAGTTGCGAAATATCAAATAGGCTTTTGTCGGCTATGGCTAGCTTCCAAAAAGCATTGTCAGGCAGATTTTCATAGGGATTCATTGCCTTTACTCCATTTTGTCAATATATTGAACGTTATTAAAATCGTACATTTTACTTTCCAGAGGAAACTGTTGCATCAATTTTGCTCTAGTTGCATCAGAAACAACAGACATTGTATTTGAGTTACTTGAGTTCGTTTCTTTAATTTCAATTGTACTACCAAAAACTTTCTGCAACCAAACATTACATTCATCTAATTGTTCTAGTCGAAACACTTTATCAATGTGGTTTACATTTTTGTCATCATGGGAATGAGCTTCCAATGATAGCGGCGAAAAGTCCAAATCTTTAATATAATGGGGACAATACTCGCGCCATAGTCCAATGCCCACTTTTCCATTATCAAGCCAATCCGCAAATGACGCTGAGCTTGAAGGATCATAATTGGGGGAATAGTTGTATCGCGAGCATTTATCCGGTTTGAAATAATTATAGTATGACCACAACATCGCGATAGGATGTCGCGTAATAGTGAAGGTAGTATAATCCGAGATATCAATTCCTTTGTTGCTTAGATATTGATGCACCGCAGGAGCTGACATATGTGGATGAAGCTCATTAACATTGTCACCATAATCAGAGGATTCATCATCAGGTTGCATCTTTAAATCAAGAAATCGCCTAATCGAAGTCGAGCCGCATCTTGGTTTACTTATAAAAATCAGTTTTTTTGAATGTAAAATTCTCATATATATCTTCTCTAATCACGTTTACTGCTGAATAAAACTCGACTGTTTTACCATCAAGTAATCTTCGAT
>JAWUVZ010000106.1:0-22246 GCA_034112105.1 Glaciecola sp.
TTCTGACATCGCAAGACAGCTTAAACTATAATCCACAACCAAATTATTCAGTGTATTACTTAGCAAACACACAAATCGTCATTAAAGGCGAGGATAGTACAGTTGTATTGACAACCAAAATTGAAAATATGAAATATGCCAATAGCGAAGTTAATTATCTATTTATGCCACTGGTAAATAAAAAAGTAGCACTAACCGACACTGTGACATGCATACACATAGCATTGCGATATTGCCTAGGTAACCACAAGAGTCCTATAGTACTTCCTAAAACTTTTGTTAGTGACACATCTGATTTTGGTGAACAGCCCATCGAAATACCTACAGAGAATTATTATTTATATGATTATTGTTGGTATTTGTGCCTGTACCCTAAAAACTCTAATTCCAATCTAGAGATAGAAAAAATTTCAAATCACGGTTCAAGGGGGAAACGTTTGCTAGAAGAGCTCAAAATGAAACATCTTGTTTTAAAGTCCATTTCACACGAGAACATGTGTGAACTAAGAACAGGACATTCAGTTTTGTTAAGGTCAATACGGGAGCAAAATAAATGAAAGCAGTGTTGCTGGCTGCAGGATTGGGTTCAAGGTTAAAACCATTAACCAATACAATACCTAAGTGCCTAGTACCCATTCTGAATAAACCACTGTTGGACTACTGGTTAGAACTAACTCTAGAATCCAAACACATAAGTGATGTTTACATTAACTTGCATTATCTCAATAATAGAGTGACAGAACATATAGCCACTCATTGGCATCACGAAAAACGAATTACTCTGTACAGTGAAGAACAACTAAAAGGCACAGCAGGTACGTTAAATGGGCTAAACAAAGAACTAACCGGTAGTCCATTGCTAGTCATACATGCCGACAATTTATCTAAGTTCAACCTTGATGATTTTATTCACGCTCACCAAACAAGGCCAGATAATTGTGTTATGACTATGATGCTATTTAAAACCGATGCTCCTTCAACTTGCGGCATCGTAGAGCGTGATGAAATGGCAAGGGTAATTACCATGCATGAAAAAGTTCCTAATCCTCCTGGAAATTTAGCTAACGGTGCGGTGTATATATTTGAGCCTGAAGTATTAGATTGGATAGTAGACAACGAAGCAGCAGACATTAGCGCAGAAGTAATACCTGCTTTTCACGGCAAAATTTATTCATGGCTTAACAATGTATACCACCGTGATATTGGTAATCCACAAAGTTATGCATTAGCTCAGCAAGAGTTCACTAAACGCTAACTTTATGGAATTGAGCTTTACAAAAGTTGCACAATCGCTCGATTAAAGCGTTTCGCATCTATAGGTTGATTGCCAACATTACTCACTTGACAGGCCGCGGCTACAGAGCCAATAAATGCAGCTTCCCAAATATTGGCCCCAGCCGCCATTGCAATTGCTGAGGCCGCAAATAAGCAATCACCGGCACCTGCGGTGTCAACAAGATTAGCTGCTAAAGCTTTGACTCTATCATTCTCCCAATGGCTATCGTTGATCGGATTGTGAATTAATATTCCTTCATCAGCCAATGTCACAAATAAATTTTTACACTGCGCCTCTGAGGTTAATTTTTGAGCTAATATCACCAATCCATCTTTATCGTTTTTAAGTGCCACTCTAATTTCACGCTCGGTAGGTGTAATTAAATGCATATTCTTAAATCTAGAGATATCACCAACTTGTGAGGAAGTTTGACTATCGGCAGCAAGAATAACGTCCTTATCAGCAGCAAAAGCTACGATGTCATCAACTAAAACTTGCGGTAACATACCATAATTAAAATCTGAGAAAAGAACAACATCGGCTGTATCAATCGCAGACTTAAGAGCATTACCTATAGTGGTTTTCAAGGCCTCAGATATGTCGTGAGATCTGACCTCGTTTACTCTAAGTAAGGTTTTATTACCTACACGGTAGCGAGTCTTCAAAATAGTCGGTCTTGTATCATCCTCATAAACGAAAGGTTTAACACAATATTCATTTAGCCTCTGACGCACAAAGTTAGCATGCTCATCTTGCCCCACAACAGAAAAATAACTGACTTGAGCAGCACCCAACGATTTAGCATGGCCCGCAACAATGCCTGCGCCACCTAAAAAGAACTTCGACTCTTCGGGAGTAACGACAATAGTAGGATCTTCTTGGGACATTCCCACCGCACTGCATTGTATATATTGATCAACAATGGTGTCCCCAATCACCAGTACTTTTTGCAGGCTAATTTTTTCAATGATATCGAGAATATTTTCGCGGTTAATCTTATGCCTTGCCAAGTAACCGTTCAACTTATCAGATTGCACATCGGCAGATGCGGGCCTATTGCCAAGGTATGAATACGAGCTAGATCGACTATTACCTGAACTAAAAATAAGTTTTCCGCCCAAGGCTTCCAACACAGACTTTTCAGGGTTAAAGGTATTTTCGTACTCTTTACCTTTCACCACAGCCCAGGGTTTTATGTGTTTTATCAAATTTTCAACAGATTGTGTGCTGATAAATGCCCGGTCGACATATTCCAACGAAGAAATAACCTCAAGTCTATGTTCTTCATTCAAATATTCTGGATTGTTAATAATCTGATCCGAATTCACAGCAACAACCAGCATTTCGCCACATTCTTTAGCAAAGCGCAGTAAACGCACATGTCCAGGGTGCAAAATATTAAAATTGCCACTGACCATTACGACTTTTCGCCCAAGAAAAGTTGACTTTAATATATTATTTTCCGGTTCAATTTGTTGTTTTAACATAGCGTAAAAAGAGCCACCTAACTGTTATATTGCCTAAACTTCTCGGTCGTATTCCAACAACTACGATAAGTCACATATATTCATCTTATGGTCGCCAAATAAAGTCGCATTAATTTTATTGATTCTCATCAACACAGACAAAACTTACATACTGCTGACTTCTGCCCCAAAAACTAGCAAAAGATGCAAAATCAACCTCCTCAATTGAACTCCCATCTAACAGTTTTTTAACTGCGGTAACATAGTCGGTAATAGCCTGTGAAGTGATGGGTTGAGAGTCGTTTATCTCAGCGCAGATATCATTTAACAAGTTTAAAACACCTATCCATAATTGTTCGTCTGCAAAACCCCAAACTGAATGGTGATTGTTATACAACACCTCTACTTTAGCTTTAATTGATGCAGACATTTGTGCATCACTAACATGTGACGGTTCATTTTTATTTAAGAAGTTGATTTCTAGGCTTTTATACTGTGTGATCAAATCAGATAGTGAATCATTGTTGTTCTCTATCAATTCTTTGTACCAGCGCCAATCCTGCTTAAATGTAGGACTCGCACCTAAATATTCAAAGTTATCCTGAAGAGTTGTCGCGGCTTCTTCTACGGAGAATTGATAGTTCCTCCCCCACGGATGTAATATTACATCAGCTACCCAATCTTCTGTCATCCGACTCACAAATTTGAGATGCGCAAGGTGTGGTCCGAAAAACTGGCATAACTTAGCCATTTTTTGTTCACTATCATCAGATTCAAAAAAGGGATATAACATCCTTCTCATAACATCAGCCAATAGAGATACATAAGTCGCAGTGGTAACAACCAATACGCCTCCAGGCCGGACATATTTGGACATTTCATGAAGCAGCTTCGACGGGTTGTCCTGGCCTGGTAATAAACCTTCAGCCAAGACCAAGTCGTATACTCGATTATCTTTGTAATCTTCGATCAAACATTGCTCAAGCTCAATCGATGATGCGCAATTAAAATCACCATCATTGATTCTAGACTCAAGGTACTGGAATCCTACAGTTGATCCTTCGACCAACTTATACAGTTTTGGCTTTAAACTAGCTGTATATAGCGCATTATCACCAGAACCGGGACCGAACTCCAAGACACTACAGTTCTCAACCATTGCAGGTGGAATACCCAGTTGCAAATAAAGCCCCCGGCGCCGATTGAAATGCTCATTACCCTTTTTGACTTCCTGTCTTACTGGCACAGAACCAAAACTATTATAAAAACTAACGAAATTTCCCACTACAACCTCTTTATGGTTATATAAATATAATACAAATCGATACCTACATACCAATGGCTATTCATGATTTTTAAAAAATCATAGAACGTTTACAATCGACCCATTGATTATTACAGTATCATTTGGCCTCGTATAAGCAATTGAATTGAATTGATCTTATCAATTAATTAAATTTAACTACTTAAATGTATCGGCGAAAGATTGAAGACCTTAAATTAACAAAGGTTGATATAAGGCAATATGCTAACCAATACGTTACAAACATATAATTAAAACTAGATTCTGATGACCTGAATAAAACATTCCTTGATACGCGTCATTTGTGTTCACTGGGCACAAGCAATGTTGCCTCAATACTGAAGCGGGTTGAGTCAGACTGGTTGGGCATTCCACAATGGAGTAACTCATCATGAAAGACAATGAAATCACCCGGCTTAGTCGACAAATTCATAATATCTAAAGTATTAATATCTTCATCAAACTTGGGTTTAGTCACAGCCGAACCATCTGTTTCCCCGTGATACTTCCAGTCTGATCGTAAATGTGAACTTGGGATAACCCGCAGGCCACTTCTACCTGGTTGCGTTTCGATGGCGATCCATATTTTTAATCTACGCATACCTGGCGCAATCTCGCCATGCCCTAAATCCCAGAACCATTTATCCGCGTGAAAATCGCCAATATCGTCGTTTCCAGGCCTGACGACCCTCCAATACATTTCTTGCCAACCGGAGCCGTCTTCTCCGGTAATTCCTTGAATATTCAACTCTTTGGTCAAGCGCTTGAAAAATTTCAATAACTTAATGCTTTCAACCGCAGCAGGTCCCAAAATTCTTGCTCTTTTAGGCCAAAGCACTCTGTGATTCACTTTGTGAGTAATCAAATGATAGTTTTTCATGCCAGCTGTATAGAATTGACAAGACAATTCAGGATATAAGGAAAGGATCCTACTCAGGTAGCTATCAAAAATTAGGCTTTGCAATACCGCAAAATCATCACTTGGCATCTGCCCGACGACGTATCCGGGTGCCCCATCAATTTCAGCCAACATTATCAATCTCCCCTATGGCGAAATAAGACTCAGCATAATTTCGGTTTTGTCTGCGTGACTTTGCTTTGCGGCTTCAATAACCTTCATCACATTTATCGCCTGAAAAGGCGTAACGTTTAGGGATTTACCGTTGATAAGGCAATCACATATGTTCTCATAGTAGAGGCTATGCTGACCTGACTCAATAGCGACTCTATGCTCGCCTATCTCATTGTAAACGGTTCCAAAAACCTCATCGTTGTGACCAAAATCCTCAGCAAGTGGTGAGTTCAACATAGACGCTTTAGCGTCTGTGAATTTAGTACTATATACACCCTTTGTGCCCTCTATATAATATCTAAACGGTGATTCAATAGCATAAACACTAGATCGAAGGACTACTTCTAGCTCTGGATAAGTGCAGCGTATTGAGAAATAGTCCGATGTTTTAGATGATGGTCTTAATTGTCTAATTGATGCGTTAACAGAATTGGGGAAACCAAACAGGCAGAGCATCTGATCTATCAAATGAGGCGCCATATCGTAAATAAAGCCATTGGCCGAAAGTGGTTGTTCTTTCCATCTATCATTGAGAATGGGCTTATATTTGTCAAATCTGGACTCGAAATATCGAATGTCCCCTAAACTGTTATCAGCGATTAATTTTTTGACTGTAAGAAAATCCCCGTCCCACCTTCGATTGTGAAATACGGATAACAATACGTCATTCTCGCTGGCTATTTTCATTAGCTCTTTAGCCTGAGCAACCGTCTCAGTAAAAGGTTTATCAACCACCGTATTAACGCATTTTTCTAACAGGTACTTAGCGGTGTCAAAATGACAAAAATTGGGAGTTAATACAATTGCCAAATCCACTTTTTCCGCGTTAAGCAAAGCTTCAACGTCAATAAATATTTTAACCTTCCCAGCAATTTCATATACTTGCTCAGGGGATTTTGACGAGACAACTGCGGTTAATTTAAGTGATGGGCAACGCTTAAGCAAAGGTAAATGAAAATGCTCTGCTGCGCCGCCCAAGCCAATAATGACCGTGTTCACAATCCAACCAATTCCAACGCAGGAAGTGGCAGTAAAAAACGCCCTCCGCGTTGAATAAATTGAGTATGTTTATCGATTATCGGTTTTGCATAGTTCCAAGCCAGCACTATAACTACCTCTGGCTTATCTTGATAGAGTTTATCAGTTGAAAAAACCGGAATATGATGTCCTGGAGAATACATTCCTTGTTTTACGGGGTTATCATCAATTTGGTATTCTAGAAATTCTGCTAAGCCAAAATGATATACAAGTGTGGTGGTACTGTGAGATGCGCCATATCCAACTATTCTTGCTCCGCTGTCTTTAAGCTCTTTACATAACTTTCTGCACTCTTCCCTCAACTTATTGATATTTTTCGAATACATAAAATACGTTTCCGCATCGTGCATTTTTTGATTGTATTCTTCTTTTAAAATATCTAAAAGTCTAGAGTTTGCTTGTCTTTTCTGGCCTTTCTTTTGAGCTGTCACTCGTATTGAACCACCTTTTGCCTGCAGTGCTGTAGCGTCAATTAATTCTAGCCCTGATTTTTCAAACAGCGTATTCAATACTGCAACAGTGAAATAGGAAAAATGCTCGTGATAAATATAATCAAACATATTGATTTTCATTTGCTCTGGATGATAACCAGTTAGAACAACAAATACACCGTCATCACAAAGCAGATTCGCTACATTCTCGGTAAACGCCAATAAGCCATCAATGTTTGCGAACATGTAATTTGCAGTGACCACCGATGCCTTGCCATGATCTTCGATTATTTGCTTGCAAGTGCTTCGCGAGAAAAAATCGTTGATGGTAGGAATACCAGACCCATTAGCTTTTTGTGCAATTTGAGAAGCGGGTTCTACACCTAACACTTTTACTCCATCTCGTTTAAACGCTCTTAGCATGGTTCCATCATTACTGCCTAGATCAACTACAAGAAGGTCTTCGGCTGGCGCATGGTTTTCTAACACGTCATCAGCATAAGACTGATATTGGTTAGTCAAACCAAGGGTAACGCTGGTTTCATAGGTATAGGTATAGGTTTGGTAGCTGATTTTAGGTGACAATATATGCGGAAGAAATACATATCCGCAGTTCTGACACAGCGCCTGCTCTAGCGGAAAACAAGGTTGTGCAACATCAAATCTGTCTTTAGATACAAACTGATCTTCTGGAGGCGTATCTGCAAGCTTCAATACGGTGACAATGTCATCACTTTGACATATTTGACAATGACTATCACAACGCATGTCTTCGCTATTCATCGGAATCCTCTTTGATCTATTAATTGCTTGAGGTTTTCAATGTACTGCTTAATCGCAGAGGTTTCCTCAACTGAAGGGGCCCATGAAGCATATACCGTTTCCTCAGGGTTAAACGGTCCTAACGTAGTTTCATGAAAAACTGCCACGTCAGATATAATCATAACCGTATGATAAACCTCTATATTGAAACGATAATAAAAAGGCTTTCCTGAGTTATATTCACCTAGTTCAATGACACTGGTTATCTCGCCTGATGCGTCAAACAGAACAATATCGACTTCGCCCTGCATAATATGAAACGATTCACTTTTTGATAGATGCTTATGAGGCCTGACATAAATATCTTTTTCATGAATGATTAACATCTCGTGTACCTTGTCGCTCTCATTGCTATGAGTACATAGTCGACTCTGTCGGCGGCTAGATTTTTTCGCAACCGACTCAAGAAAAGCGATCGTATCTCGGTCTACCTTAACTATCGGTTCCGAAGTGTAAAGCACGTCTTCAGTTACATATTTATAGGTCATGAAAAATACTTATGAATGCTTCTGGCACTATTTGGGAAAATAGACAAAAATTCTCCTCCAGCGGCAGTGAAAGCCGAATTTTTTTCGATGATTTTGTGCTCACTCAATGGGTTGACACTCAACATACACAGTTTCAGTGTAGGGTCAGAAAGTACGTGAGAGCCAACTATGGGAAGCCTCGATCCTGGCATGAATTTACCTATTTTATTTGGCTCATCATCAATCACAACATTGATCAAATCATGTATTTGAAATGACCAGATGAAAGTGCAAGCCAAATGCCCAGCCCCAAAAAACGCGACCTTACCATTTGCTTTCACTGCTGCTTCAAAGTAATGACGCACTTGATTTTTAATAGGTGAAAACTGTCGGGCATAATAGGTTGCTCGTAAAAATTCAGCTTTGAGGTCGTGGGATTTCCGTATTCCTCGACTTGAATGAGTATCGCTTGGCTTAACCACGGCCACCAATGAATTTTCCATCGGATATGGATAAACGGTAAAATCGATTAAATCAAAGCCTTGTGCCGATAAGGTAGATTTTAATGTTTGTTGCGTAAAATAATACACATGCTCTTCCCAAAGCATGGTGTAATCGCATCCGTTTAGTGAATTTTCACAATCGGGCAATTCCAACACAATATAACCGTTGCTGTTGACAAGTGCCTTTAATGCTTCAAAAAACTCATTTAAATCATAAGCATGCTCCGCAATATGTCGCACAATTAAGATGTCAACCTGTCCGTTCTTTTTTACGATATTTGTGGCGTTTTTCGTATTAAGATGCGCTTGTACACTCTCTACTCCAGCATTCTCAGTAATACCTAAATCTTGGGTAGCTTTAATCTCCCAAGTTGACAAACCGAATTTAGCCAACCTTTGTAATGTAGACGTATCTTTAAAACTCACTCCAGCGACGACAGTATCATTGTCAATTCCGGGTAATTGCAGTAATTTGCTAACCAAATCATCTAAGTGAGGTTCAGGCTCTGAATAGGTTATCCAATCGTACTTCGGTACCAATTTATTACATGGCAGCGGATTGACCAAACATAATAATCCCGTTTTTGAACATTGTCCTAGAACAATAGGATGTTGCACTTCATCATCATCTTGATTAAGTAAGTAGCGGTTAGAAACAGGTTGGTCACCAATGTCCAATAATTCATTTACGGATGTATTTAAGTTATGAAATTTCATTTAGTTTACATCCTCAGATACTAATCTCACGGTTTTTGCCAGACCTTCTTCTAATGATGTGAACTTAAATGCAGGAAAATAGCTAAACAACTTATTTGCACTAAATACGTTATCAACTTTATCTTTAGTTCTAGGATTTTGTGTAACTGATACCGTGGAGCCCATGTTCTCAGTTAGGCTCCTTAAAATATCTTGAAATGAATGACTTACCCCGCTTACAAGATTCAATAGTCCGGCGAAATTTTGCTCTATCATAAGACAAACAAGTCTTGCGACATCTTCAACATAGACAAATTCTCGCAATTCAGAACCATCGCCCCAGAGAGTAATGTCGTGCCCTGTTAAACTTTTATCGATAAAGCCAGCAGGACCATACCCTTTGGACGGATCACCAAGACCATAAATAAGCGGCGGCCTGAGAATCGCTATAGCGTTTACGTTAACTACTTTGGCTAACAAATACTCCGCTGTAAGTTTACTTATACCGTAGTAACTACGTGGTTGAGTGGGTGTCGACTCGTCGATGTTTAGGTTCTGGACATCCTCACCATACACAGCTGCTGAGCTAAAAAAGATCAGTTGTTTCACTGGATTATTCAGTAAAGCTGCAGATAAGTTCTCAATAATGCGCTGGTTTTTCTTATATATTGAGAGATCATCACCTAACTGTTTTTTAATCGCCGCGCACACAATAACCACGGTATCAGGTGTTAATACCTTGGCAAGTTGTTGAACGCTTTTGTCTGCCAATAAATCGATTTGTTGAGAAGAGGAACCATCAACCGAATGTTCAGGGAAGAAAAGGCTTAACTGTTCGAACAAATGTCGACCAATAAATCCATTGTGTCCTATAACCAAGATGTTCATCAGGCTGAACCTAGCTTATTTCTGTTTGCACTACTCTTAAATTCAGCAACCTCTAACGGGTTCCTGGCATAATACTGGTCCGCCAACTTAGATGCTGCGCTGCTGACTAGGTTGGTATAGTAATTATCTTTTAAGTTGACGTTTAACGGAGAAAAGCTATTTCTAAACCTAAAATCAATCGACCATCGAGTATTTCCAGACGTATTTTTTTCTTGGCCGTGGATCATGCAAAGAGAAAACATTAAATAGTCCCCAACTTTCATCAATGGCGCATAAAGCTTAGAACGATCTAAATCGTCTATTTCTTTGGTTGCATATAAAAACCCTATTTGATTTTGCTTCGAACCTTTTGTAATTGTGTCATGGTCTAAACGCTCAAAATCTAAGGGACCCAAATTTTGACTTTTAGGCATTACATTGACAGCAGCACCTTCAACAAAGTCTTCCAGCGGCACAATGCAAGACAGTTCGTATGCTGTATTGCCATAGAAAGTATCTCTATGTAAACCGATATTGTCTTCTTTGATATCCGGTCTACTAATACGTAAATAGGGTACGGCTTGAAGATCGATATCTGGCCCGACTATATGCTGAAAATGATTCAGGTTCTGCAGAGCCAACTCTTTATGCAACTGTGTTTTTTGAATGACTTGCGTGAGCTCATAATGCAGCTCTCGGTGCTGTTGTTCGCTAATTACATGTTTATGATATTCGTTTAACCTGATTTTTTGTCCAAACTGCTCATTTACAAACTTCTGACAGACCTTTCTCAATTCCCAAACCATATCAGATTTGGAAAACGTCCCTTCGCAGAACCCTTCTTCGGTATATTGATGATTTGCTGACAACATAAAAGACTCCATATTAAAAAGGCCCTTTAAACCAACTACCCGGTACGTCGTGATGTCCTGACTGTTCGAGCGGTGAATGTGCTTCAAGGCTTTTCTTACTTCCCAATAGTTCGCTAATTTTACATGCTATAGCCTGAGCGCATGGATAAAAATCTTTTGTTAATCCGTAGCTAGTTGGCTCTGGATAGTCCGGCAAACCCAACCTGACAGGAGCTCGGTTAAAGTGGCCAAAGCAATTCTCGGATAAATTCGCTAAAATTTCAGCGCCACAAGAGAATTCTTTTCTTGCACTATCACATACCAATAGATGTCCAGTTTTTTCAATAGAGCTATGCAGAACTGACCAATTGATCTGATGCAAACATGCAGTATCTATAACTTCGCAGTCAATGCCCAACTCAGCTAAATGCTCAGCTGCTCGCAGTGCTTCAAGCAACATATAGCTGTTTGCCACAACAGTGATATTTTTACCTTCTCTGACAATCTGAGTATGTTCAAGTGGCTGTTCCAGCGAAACAATACTTTCCGTATGACAACTTTGTTGATGCAGCCAGCGATGTTCAATAAAAAGTACTGGATTGTCATCCATAATGGCTTGATGAAGCTGCTGTGCTACATTCTCGGTACGACTCGGAACAACCACTTTCAACCCGGGCACGTGAGCAAACCAGGCTTGTAAGTTTTGAGCATGTGTAGGCCCCTGTCCCCAACCTCTGCCAATGATAAGTCGAATAGTGATAGGCACTTTCATCATACCATTGAACATGTAGTGCCATTTGGCAGCATTATTGACAAGCTGATCCATAGCCAGCAAGAAAAAGTCCAGACGTTGGTGAGTCATTAATACGCGACTACCTGCAATTGCAGCACCTATACCGATACCCGTCATTGCATTTTCCGCTGTAGGCATATCAAAAACGCGTTCAGAACCGAAAGCTTTAGCCAATCCAGACGTAGTACCAAAGATCCCTTTAGGATCATCAATGCCCAAACCAAAACTTAGCATGCTGCTGTCCATTTGCATGGATTGATGTTGGGCACGATTTATCTCATCAGCAAAGTTTGCAGTCTCAAGCATAAAGATACTCGTAATTTTGGTCAATTGAAGGAAACTCCGCAGCTTCTGCCAAACTAAAAGCCTGACCAATTTCTGATGAAATCGACGCTATTATCTTATCTTTTGAAAAGGTTGAAGGTAGCTGTGCTTCGGCTAGAACTAATGGGTCTCTTTTTAACCAGTCTTCTACTTCTTGTTTAGGACGATATCCTAGTTCGTCATCATAATGTGGTCCACAATGCTCTCGATGACGGTAGGTATGACATTCCATTAAAACAGGTCCTTTCCCTTGAAGTATACTTGTTTTAGCCTCATTGGCAGCTTCGGCCACAGCAACCACATCATTACCATCCAATTCGATTGTGTTGGCACCTATAGCTTTAGCCAGATCGATAATGCTGCGATTGCTTGGCTGCCTAACATCAAGAGAGCTATATACTGAATAACGATTATTTTCGCACACAAACAACATCGGCAGAGATTTAAGCACGGCAAAATTAAGCGACTCATAAAAAACCCCCTCTTCCGTAGCCCCTTCTCCAAAATAAGCGACCGATATAGCACCAGTGTTTTGGGTTTGAAAATGTAGTGCGTGCCCTACGGCGAGCGGAATGCTATTAGCAACGATAGCCGTACTAGCCATAAAGCCCGCATCTAAATCACATAAATGCATGGAACCGCCTCGTCCGCCGGTGCATCCCGTTTTTTTACCATAGAGTTCGGCAATCAACTTATTGACTGAACCACCTTTTGCTAGGTAATGGGCATGTGCTCGATGTGAACTATAGACTTTATCGTCAATGGTTAAAGCTGAAGATACCCCAACTGCCACCGCTTCCTGACCAATTGATAAATGAGTAGGACAACGCATCTTTTGCTCAGAATATCGGTTAGCAATCTCTTCTTCTACTAAGCGAATACGCAGCATTTGTTGGTACAAGTCAGATAGTGGTTTCATGGCATGAACCAATGGAAGTCACCGGAATAACCAACCTTTTTGAAAAAAGCCTTCCACTCATCTACATGCAAGATTGTTTTGGCGGTCAAATTCCACTCATACATGCGCTTTTCCTCTTTCTCATTTCGAAATGCATCTACAGTAATAAACGCATTACCTTTACCTACCCGCTCAATTTCCTGCAGGGCTATTGCACATTGATCTTGCTCTAGATTGTGAATAGTATTAATGCTGATCACTGAATCAAAAACGTTATCTTCAAATGGAAGGGATGTTGCACAGGCAATATTTAAACGGTCTTTCACTTCTTCTTTGGCATGACTGACCGCATACTTTGATATGTCTACGCCTCTAGCATCCAATCTAGGTAGAGCTTGCAACAGGTCATATAGCATGAAACCTTTCGCACAGCCGACATCTAACAAAGCGCTTTGCTCAGTCAAGGAAAAGTGTTTAATAATATCAGGCACAACCGGCTGCCAGAACCTAGACATGTAAGAAAAACCACCGTAACCATACAGGCGTTCACCATCAAAAAACTCTTCTCCAAACTGTCTTGCTATTGCTTGGACAGCAGGTGTTTTCACTTCATTTCTGCCCGTGAGATCGCGTTTACTTTTCGGGTAGTTAGCTAATAAATCAATTTCCACAATTAGACCTTATGAATATATTCGAGGGGCTGGCGTTTTAGGGTCTCAAAGTTGTTTTTGGCCCATTCGATAGTGCGAGCTAAGCCTACAGTAAGACTGATGGTCTCTTGCCAATCCAGCTCTTTTCTCACACGTTCAGAATCAAGCAAATACATGGCATCTTTTCCCGGCCTATCTTCAGTAACCTCACAAACATCTTCGAAGTTCACCGACAACATTTGGCAAATCTGCATAATTAGGTTGCGTATTGAAACCGATTCCTTGGTTGAAATATGATAACAAGATCCGACTATTCCGCTGTCTCCTATTAGTTTGGTCGCATTAGAAACATCGTCCATGTGTATAAATGAGCGTTCAGAGTGCCCACCACCATGTAAAGGCAGCTTTAATCCCATCATAATCGACAATATGGTTTTTGGGATAATTCTATAGAGCTGCTGTCCTTCACCATAAACGTTTGCAGCTCGGGTAGACACAACTGGAAATTGATGAACATCAAAAAAAGTTTTTAAGCTCATATCAGCCGCGGCTCTTGACACTGCATAAGGAGTACTTGGATTAAATGGGTGGCTTTCATCCACAAAACCAGAGCAACTGCCATACACTTCAGGGGTGGAAATATGGATGTATTTATCCAGATAGTCTTTGTGCCGCAGTATATTATGCAATTTAATAGTTGATACCACATTGGTGTTAAACCAATGCTCTGGAAACTCCCAGCTCTGTCCAACCATACTTTGTGCAGCAAAATTATATATATGGGAAGGCTTTACTTTGTCTAGCAGTGCATCTATTTCAGCTAAGTCTTGATTGAGATTTAGCTGAAAAAAATCTACTTTTCCATTGCTCACCCAACTATGCGGCAGCAACGCAGAGACAGGTTGATTAGACCTACCTATCCCAACAACCTGAAACCCCTGTTCCAGTAAATACTTACAAAAATTGGCACCAGAAAAAGAGTTACTGCCAATTACACACACTTTATTATTCATAAATACGTATTCACTACTGTTCTAATATTTTATTAATTTAACCTAGCTCCTGCGCTTTACTTAATACACAGCGCAAAAATATAATGTGCCATTGGTGAAAAACCCGTATGAACAACTTCATCGTTCATTGAAAATAAAAAAACGTTGCCAAAATGTTTTTCACAGAGGGATTTCAAGACAGACCCAGACTTACAATTTATATGCCCTTCTTTACTCAGTTTAGACGCATATTTTTGGGACTCTAGAGATGGCATTCCAACAATAACTACCCCTCTTTCCTTCACAGAATGTCTGATGTTTTCTAGAAACGCATCTTCATCTTCAGCAGAAATATGCTCTAAGACATCCAAAGAATAAGCGGCATCGAATGATTGATTTACACTGCCTGATAACATGTCGTGTTGCATGGCGCTTACTGACCATGATTCTCCCACTTCTCTAGCGTTAATGTCACGGATCAGTCCAGGTTCAATATCTAAAACAGTGAGACAATCAACGTCTTGCCTGACTATCCTAGAACCAAATGCGTCACCGCAGCCAACTTCAAGTACATTCTTACTGCCGTTCAACATTTTCGCTACAAACTTGTACCTTGATAAAAGGAACACTAAACGTTTCGGATCTAAATTCCAGGTCGCGTTGCTTAAAAGACCCAGTTTCGTTTCAGGGAAGTCTGATAATTGCGAATGTATCTGGCAGTCATAAGTATCGGTCATTATTCTCTCTCAGATGTTTCGTTAGTATTCTTCGAAATTAAATTAGATTTCATCAATTACATAAAATCTATTAGGGCGAAATACGACTTCGCTCTTCACTTCTAAGGCTGATTTTTAAGTTTATGATGTAGATGTTTCATCAACATGTGTCCAACAATTAACTGCAGATCTTCAGAAATTTGCATATCGTCTATTTCAAAATGAATAACATGTTGTGCAACATCTTTTGCTTTGCCTCCTTGAAACCCTAAAATTGCAAATGTCTGCATATCCAATTTATTACCAATCTCAAGGGCTTTAATTATATTGGGAGAATTTCCACTACCTGATAACACTATAAGCACATCCCCACTATTCGCCTTCACTTGCAACTGATGTGAGAAAATGTGTTCATACCCCATGTCATTTCCCAAACATGTGAGAACAGATGAATTTGCGGACAATGCTTCTATATTTAACGAATTGCCATTGGGTGCAATGCCATATAAGAAGTCGTTTGCCAAATGTCCAGCATTTCCCGCACTGCCCCCGTTTCCACAAAGATACACCTGCTGTCGTTTTTCAATGCTATTGAACAAAACGTCAGATAAATACTCGGTACTTTGCCAATCATGACGCTCAGTAACATCATAAAGTTTATCCAAGTAAGTTTTTATAATATTTTTCAAATATTTACTCTCTTAAACACATCAATCATTTAATCCAATTAACATCGTTATCAATACTTCTTAAAGGTAAAGCTATGTCGTGTTGGCGTGCTCATGTCTTAACTCACCAATAGAAATCCACAGCTTATAAAACATGCTCCTGCATCCACTTCAAATTGTAACAACGGTCTTCATCAACAAGATCACCCTTTTGATAAGCTGCAATAATTTCCTCTATCGCGTTTTCTACACATTTTTTAGGTTTAAATCCAGTTGCTAACAGTTTATCCGAGTTCACACGATAAGAACGAGGATCATTTGACTCTGAGGTCACAACAACTGCCCCCGTCCTTTTAGCAATAATATCTGCGATTTCAGCAATGGTAATATTTTCAAACCCAGCGTTATAAACACCTGTTATTTCAGGCTTCTCCAACAAAAACATATACAAATCAGTAATGTCGTCTATATGAATATTAGGTCTAGACTGGTCTCCACCAAAAACAGTGATTTTCCCATTCTTTACTGCCTGCATTGTTAGCATATTCACAGCGACATCTAAACGCATGCGCGATGAAAGCCCGCAAACAGTCGCCGGTCTTACAATTTGAACTGCCATTTTTTCGCTGTAACTGAGCAGTACTCTCTCAGACACCATTTTAGTCTTGTTGTACTCTGAAATAGGTTCAAGAAGCAAATCCTCTGTGACGTGCTGTTCACTCTTCACACCATAAACACTGCCGGAAGAAGCATAAATAAAGTGTTTGACACCTTGCCTTACTGCCTTATCGGCTAATTGTTGGGTCGCTAAAGCACTAATTTCCCATGTTAATTTGGGATCCAAATCACCACAGGGATCATTAGCAACTGATGCTAAATGAATAATTACATCAGTTTGCGATAAATCTAATTCGCTTGTGTACCTGACATCCTGCTTTAGCATCGTTAAGTTCTTATGTGGTAGGACAAAATTACCAAACCATTGCGTATCGACTGCGGTCACGATATAACCGGCGGACAATAACTTGGGAACCAATACTGACCCCTTATAACCACATGCCCCCGTTACCAAAATATTTTTCACCTAATCACCTTTTTTCAAATTAAAAAGTTCACAATGCCTGCGTAAAAAACTATTACTGACTACGCTATTAGCCCCTTTTATCCACACATCGTCAGGAATTGAATTCCAATATTGTTTTTGTAAATCTGTTTGCTCAGGAGATAATGTACGATCTCGTACCTTTTCATCAAATTCTTTAACTGCTGCAAATATATCCTCTTTATCGTTTTCGACAAAAGAAAAGCCAGCTTTAATTAAAACTCGCGTGTCATGGCAATTTAATAGTTTGATTTGTTTATTATTCCATTCAAAACTTTTCCCGTCGAACAATTCGTAAAAATTCACTATGTTGTCATTACTATCAGATAAAGTTTTGGGTATAAAAACTGTATGTCGGCCATAATTGGGAACGTAAGGAGTGACATTCACGGCCAAAGTAGGCGTATCAAACATTGAAGCTAAACTTAGAATTCCGCTCGATGTTCCAATAAAAAACTGACAAATACTGAGTAAAAATGCTTCGATTTCCTCACCATATTTTTCATCACGGTGAATACAAAAATCATAATAATTTTCATGTTCAAGATTAAGGCTTTGATTACTCGTTTTCCCCAATCGTATAACGGTATAACCTTGATTCAATAAATAACTTATTCCCTTACTATAATTATCAATATTCATGTCACGAACATCATTGTAATCATGAGTATTGTCGGGGAACGCGGCAGACAGATAATCACTATCGCGGACGTGATAACACACAACATTAGTGAAGTCTTTAATGCCCTCTTTAATTAATATCCTCTTGATATTATTGATTTTTTCCTGAGGGAAATCAATTTTACTAGAAGTACTTTTAAACACCTTTGCTAATTCTGAATACAAGTCGATTATGCTGCCCCCCCGTCGCAAACTACTCAGGTCAAAAGGCATTTTTTCATAAAAATCGTCTTTCATCAGTAAGGGACGAGAACCATAAAATCCATACCAATATTCACTATTACAAACCGTTAATTTACTGGATATCAAATCATGAACAAAGTCGTTTGCTGTATTACCGCCACTTATAAAAATATACAAGCAATTATTATTTTTTAATTGAGCGTTCTTTCTTAACCAAGAATCAGGTTCGAGTGTTAAATGACCTATACGGTGCACTTTCAATATTGCTATTTTCACACTGTCAAAACCAAGAGCAATAAGCTCTTGAGTGAGATTCTCTGCGCATCGTTTATGTGGTGACGCCCCAGACAGAGCATAAACCAAAGCAACAATAGAATCGTAGGCTAAACCTCGACTTTTAAACGCTTTATATAAGTTGTAAAGCGCGTCGCTATCCAAACCATTGTAAAAGCAGTACTTACGTAAAAATCCAATATTTTCATTTAATGTTCCGAGCTGTTTGTGAGCATTGTACGTGTGTGTCATCCACTTGACGTTTCTTGGATCAAGTTCACTTAGCTTTTTTGACAATGTAAGTACTGCGTCATATTGATTATTGGTCTCTGCATTTGCAAGGCCATCTATCATGCTAGTTACATCCACTTCCTGCTCTCCCTTTACACCCATACTCGCAAACTACTGTTGATTCATGCTTTGAAGTTAACTTAGACGGAATCATGTTAAGTTAAAAAGCGTTTTATGTTTTTGTAAAAAACTCGCAGTTGGAATTGCACTACCGGCTAACAAACCATTTTTACTTGCTATTTGGCTAATATATTTTTTCTGACAAGGCTCAATTTCACTATCAATTTCCTGAAGACGCACTATCTCTTCAAATTCGGTCACTGCATCCAATATATCCTCTGGCGTATTCTCAACGTAGGTCAAATCGTTATCGGACATTTCTTTGGAATCAAAACAATCAATAATTTTCTTTTGATTCGAATCAGAAATTGTCATCCCATTTACGATACTGATGAAATTTAATCTTTCACCGTTTCGTATCACATATTTAAAAATTGACCTTGATTTAACCCCATAATGATGACAAATAGGCGCAGAATTCACTGATAAGGTTGGAGTATCAAACACCGCCGCTAAGCTAGAAGGTCCAGATGTCGTACCGATAAAAAAATGACAATGCGACAAGAGGAAAACATCAACAGCATTTTTAACGTCTTCAAAATCGCCTAACGTGGTTAAATCAAAGTAGTTTGAAGATTGGAAGTTGAGATGTTGATTGCTAATTACTCCCAGGCGTACGACAGTATAACCTTGATTAATAAGATAATTAATCGCTGGTAGATAATTATCAACATTGGCATCTCGGTAATCGTGATAGGAAAAATCCTTTGTCGATTTTTTTGCCAGATATTCTGAATCTCTCACGTGTAGACAAACTATCTTGGCGGCGGAATCGATACCGATTTGTTTTAGATATTTTGTTGCAGTTTCCTTCTCATCATTAGTTAATTTTATTACTCGATTGGACGTAGCATAGATATCAGACATGTTTTTGTACATATCCCCAGCAATTCCCTTTCTAACCTCTAAACCTTTGTCTCTAGGGTAATAGACGCTCATCAAGTCGTAGGGCATTTTGCGATAAAACTCGCTGGACAAAAGCTGAGGTTGACTACGATGGAGGCTGTGAAAAAAATCGGATTCTACAATGGTAATATATCGCTTGAGTGTTTCAAAAAAAGTGAGGTTGCTGATTTCACCGTTGCAAACAAATACATTCAGCTCTTTACTATGTAGATTCTCAGACTGGCTCTGTTGTCTTAACCAACTATCCGGCTCACACGTTAAGTGACCAATCCTGTTGGTCTTCATTATATAAATCGCTAGTGAACTAAAGCCTAATTCCAGTAAATTTTTTTCAAGTAACTCTCTGACCTGATAATTTTCTGCGACGCTTAATGAGAACGCTGAGGACAATAACGCACTGTATTGGTCATTTTGAGTATTGTATTTTTGCGCTAAAGAATAAAAACATTCTTCGTCAGTACTGTTATGCCAACAAAGCTTTCTGATAAAATCAATGTCTAACTCAATATTAAGTGCTCTAGAAACTAAATATTTTTCTTTAAGGTACTGAGAATTATTGGGATCTAACTCTAGCAAATCATTCACTTTAAATAATGCAACCTCATACTCGTTATTTGTTTTCGCTTGTTCAAATTTTTGAACAATTGTTTTTGCTTTTTCCAAAAAAGCCCCCCTTAACATCAATTAAAAACAGTCATCAACAGCAATGTTACTCTGCCACAATATTCTCTAGCTTCTATATTGCGCCAGTGTTGCTCAAACTACTCAAACGACATCTTAAAATGGTTCAAGGCTAAGTAATGTCATGCAAAAATCTTTTTTCACTGTTGATCTCTTCAAACCCCACCTCTTGCAAATTGGCGTAATCAGACAATTTGATATCTTTCTTAGGGGTATTCCAATCGCCATATTGAAAGGTTAAATATTCGGCGTGTTGCGATGGAACTTGGATAGATTCACCTTGCCAGTCGAATGTCTCAAAATTGTCAAAGTGATGTTCTGGCGCATACCACATTCCCATACTAGGGAGATGGATAGACTTACCATCTTGAGATTTTCTAAAAGCAATAGAGGAAGTGAAATCCAGTAAATCGCCAAATTTACTATTGAACTTTAACAATATAGATGTTGTTAGTTGCTGGCCATCGATTACTTTTTCTATTCGCCAATTTATATCTGGATTATCAGCCACAAAAGACTTTACCAACGCCTCAACTTCAGACGCATTTTCTTGAGGTGCAGCAAAATCAACGTCGTCATCCCAAGGAATAATATCTTGATCACGCACCAATCCTAATAAGGTACCAAAATCAACGACTAAGGGGATCTTGGCAACAATCGCTCGCTCATTTAGCTCTTTAACGATTTTTCTGGCGAGTTGAATACTGGCTTGGTTGTAAAATGGCAATTCATTCTTTAATTGATTCTTTACTGGAAGAATAATTTTCGCTTCTGCTACATCAAACTCTTGCCTAAGTTGTGACCTAACCGCCATCCCCCATTGCGTGGTAATAACAATCTGATCAAAATCAAGTTTATCAATATAACTTGGGGGGTAAATTGTTAGTCCTTGCAATTGCTCACCTTGTTTAGCGGAGTCGTTATCAACAAAACCTATAAACTCCCTTTCATCCTGAGTATTTTTCATGAAAATCAAGGCACCAGGCCCAGCACCAAATAACAATGTTTTAAGCTTCATGTAATTCTCCGATAGTCTTAGACTGCTGACTTTTATTGATAATCCCTATCAACCAATCAGAGTTAATAGGGATAACAAAATTGTCTGCCCTAGAGGGATCCAAATTTGAATCGAATTGTTCAACTAAGGTTTGCCAATCAACAAATTTCACAATTTCTTTATCCAAGTCTAAGCCAACTAAGAGTTCAAGTATGGTATCGACCAAATCAACGCTTAAGTTTAATTTTTCGCCCCCTATATCTCGTAATATTGCGGCTAAAGTAAAACTACACGCCAATCCATGAGGCATACCATATTTTATGGTTAATGGATAAGAAATGGCATGGGCGATGGCTGTTTTTGTATGACTAATAGCCAAGCCCGCTAAGGTTGCAGCTTGCTGTAAGGTTTTTCTGGCAGTCAAATTTTGAGCGTTTTCTAGTATTTGCGGTAAGGCCTCACATATACCTTCGATTGCTTGAATAGCGTGTCCCTGACTTTGTACTGTTCGATTTTTATTCCATAACGACTCTAGGGCATGCGACAGCGCATCTAAAGCAGGATATAAAGTTTCTTGCCTTGGTAACGACAGAGTTAAATGTGCGTCTAAAATAGTCACTGTTGGGGCGACATTAGCAAGTGAAAACTTTTTCTGAGTTGCACTGTCCCAAACCGTCGCGAAGGGGGTTACTTCTGAACCAGTACCTGAGGTAGTTGGGATAGCGAGGAGTGGTAAAGATGTTGTTTTAGCTATTGAAGGCTGTTGTAACGATGTTTCCAGTTCAACATCTAGGTTTGCCAACATGTATGCCATCACTTTGGCCGTATCAATTACACTTCCGCCGCCCAAGGCAACCACTTGGGTAATGGAACCTGACTTTAATTCATTGATCCAATGTTGCAAATCGGTCAATTCAGGGTTAGGTCTTACTTTATCAAAGACAATAAAATGAGCATCATCACAATGCTCAATAATATTTTTGACTATACCTCTGCGCTTAAAGCTATCACTTGTGACTAACAGTACTTTGCCGTTAGCCAATTCATCATTAAGAGCGACGAGGTAGTTATCGCTGTAGATAATTTTAGTTTTGTGCGTTGCTAAATTCATGGTGCTCAAAGGCTTCCTGCGTGACGCATAAACTGTTGGTTGTTCTCAATTGGGCTAGAGGTTGGCCG
>JAWUVZ010000107.1:0-10560 GCA_034112105.1 Glaciecola sp.
TTCAGGCTTAAATTGGGCACCATTTTCATTCGAAATCGTATTTATAAATGCAGAATCTTGGCGAACAAATTTGCCATTACTCTTTTTAGTGTCGTACCATTGGTCTTGCCATACACCATTGACTAATAAACCCATGTTGAATTCCTTATATTTAGCGTTGTAGGTTGATGTTGATATTAAAGCACTAAATTAATAGAACGTAACTTGCTTAAAATCGGAGATTACGTTCTATTTTTTAGAACGTTTATCACCATAGAGTTGACATCATTTCGAACAATATGACTGGAATACAGAAAAACCTTATGACAACAGCAAACATCGCTAATCGCTTTTCGGGACTTGTGCGACTTTACACAAACGACGGCCTAATTAAACTACAGAATGCTAATGTAGCAGTGGTCGGTATTGGTGGCGTTGGTTCTTGGAGCGCCGAAGCTTTAGCGCGCACAGCAGTCGGTAATATTACGTTAATTGACCTCGATGATATTGCACTGAGCAATGTAAATAGACAACTGCATGCGCTTTCATCGACTATCGAAGGGTCTAAAGTCGATGTCATGAAACAACGTATTCTCGATATTAATCCAGAATGCAACGTAACGGCGATTGAAGATTTTGTTACTACTGAAACACTCCAAGACTACATTTCAACTTCATTTGACGTAGTTATTGACGCCATAGACAGCGTTAAAGCAAAGGCAGCAATGATTGCTTTTTGCAAACGTAACAAAATAAAAGTGATCACCGTCGGTGGCGCAGGCGGTCAAATCGACCCATTAAAGATAACGTGCAACGATTTAGCCAAAACTATTCAGGATCCACTAGCAGCAAAATTACGCTCAGAGTTACGCCGTTTCTATAATTTCAGTAAAAACCCTAAACGAAACTTTGGCGTAGAGTGCGTTTACTCAAGCGAGCAACTGCGTTATCCGCAGGCCGATGGCAGCGTAAGTTTTGAAAAAAGCCAACAACAAGGCGCCGGTAAAATGGATTGTGCCACTGGTTTTGGCGCCTTTGTTGGCGTTACAGCCACCTTTGGTCTCGTAGCCGCATCAAGGGCGATACAGTTTATAGTTGACCGAAAAACTTAATACTTTGCATTAAGCTCTACGGTGTCTTTCTTATATTTCTTCACATCATATATCAGCGCAATAGCTAACCAAACACACACAATACTGATCAATAGTGTTGTGTTCTCGGCCATTGCCATAACTTGCTCGCTAAGCACAGCGGTGCCTGCAATTAATAGCAAATAATAGGGTAAGTTAAGGATGCCAGCCAAACCAATCACTTTCCATGATTTTTGCTGACTACCTTGTGAAAACATAAAAAATGCAAGAGAGTTAATATGGATCATAGCCAGCGCTAAATGTTTTAGTTTAGTCTTTTGTTGCTTCACGTGATCCCCTTTTTTCATTGCCCTGTTACCTGATGCCCTGCCAAGCATAAAGTTGATAAAAGACCCAAACGTTGCCGCTAAAACCATACACAGAGTCAAATAAACAACGTCCATAGCTGTTGGCTTAGCGCCTACGACGAGAATGACAGCAAAAAACTGGCCAGGAAAATAGAAGCCAACATAAATTATCGACTCTAATAAAATAATAATAAAAATAATCAGGAAGAAACCATTTTGCATATTCCCTTGCAGTGATTCCAAAATACTCATACCAGGTGGAATAATATTAAAATGTATCAACACCGTGATAAGTATCAGCGCTATTAGAGCTGAAAGGGGAAGGAAAGCTGCATATTTCATAATTTGCCAGTAAAAAGTGATTTATGCATAGGTTACGCTATGCTTGATAGTTGGATCATCCTAATTAATTAGCATTTTTTTCATGTTTAAGTGATTTTAATACTAAAATTAAAATAGACTAGGCAAGTAGTGGGTTAATTAAACATTCGTAAGCGGCAAATGACGCACGCTGACACACTAAAAGTATAACACTGATAAGGAGCCATATCCGTTGTATAGGCCTAAAACAACTATAGAGCAATGGCGTATTTTACAAGCCGTTGTTGACTTTGGCGGATACGCTCAAGCAGCTGAAAAACTGAACAAGTCGCAGTCGTCGCTGAATCATGCTGTAGCTAAATTACAGAGCATGTTGGACGTGCAATTACTTGAAGTTATAGGGCGAAAAGCGGTCTTAACAGAAGCGGGAAATGTCATGTTGAGGCGGTCTCGCTATTTAACCCAAAATGTTGAAGACCTTGAATCGTTAGCTGTCAATATCAATCAAGATTGGGAGCCAGAAATTCAACTTGTAATTGATCTAGCCTACCCTAGAGAACTTATCTATCCGGCGTTAAGGCAATTTTTACCGTTATCGCGGGGCAGTCGGTTACAAATCATCGACCAAGTATTAACAGGAACAGAGGAGGCTATTAAACAGCACAAGGCTGACCTTGTAATTAACACTCAGGTCCCTAGAGGTTTCTTGGGCGAGCCGATTGCCATAATTGAATTTATTTTGGTTTGTCACCCCGAACATCCGCTTGCTTCAATGTCACGCCCCATTGATCCAAATGAGTTAGCGCAGCACTTACAGCTAGTCATTAAAGACTCATCTATATCTCCTGAAGAAAAGTCAGGCTGGTTAAAGTCGGAAAACCGATGGACGGTAAGTCAATTCGATACTGCAATTGATTTACTGCAACAAAAACTAGGATTTTGTTGGTTGCCGCAGCATAAAGTCAAAATGTTAGTAGAAAATAATGAGCTTGTTTGCCTTCCTGTGCAAGGTAGTCAATTTAAGCAACTAACGGCATTTTTGGTCTGCCCTACCCCTGATAATAAAGGTCCGGGCACACAATTATTAGAGAGTCTGATTTTACATCATCGACAAATTGATTTACCGTCGTCGTTATACAAATAAAAATTAAGTGTTTTTGAAGAGATATGGAACAACAAGCTTTAAATAAGCTCATGCGCGATAGTGCGAATGATGCAATAAAAACAAGTAAAGAAGAATTTGGTATAGAATTAGATTTTTCTTCGAAGAGCATCTCATTAATTGATACAATTATTTCAAAATTTTTAGATATCTATAATGACCAAGCTCTTGAAGACAAAGCTGTTTTCACAATATGTAATATTTATGGTGCTTACATTGGAGAGGTCTTTCGCAAGCTTGCTGGCGGACAATGGCAATATAACTTGCAAGACGAAGAAGCGCCATCAATTATGCTGATGTATCAGGATAAAACCTTTGCCTTTGCCGGTATTTGCTACGAACGTTTAGTCAATGACAATACGGTGAGTGTAGAACGTTACTTTACTGAAGCTATTGGCGGCGCAACACAATAAAATCCACGCATTAAGTGTGTTAAGAATTTAGACGCCAATCTGCAAGCATGATCCTCATGTGCTTACTGGTGACTAAATACCATGCAAGTAATAATACTGAGAATAACGTTAATGCTTTAGGCCAAGCGAAAGCGAAATATTGAGCGCGCAAAATATAAAGCTGGATAACAACATCAGAAATAATCAAGTAACCTAAAACAATAGGTAACCCTATATAAAAATTTCCTAGAGACGCTTTCCATACTCGCTCTCGAAACCCCAAAAATAATAACGTTATTATTGCGGGTATGGCGGTCAATAAAGAGAGATAAAACTGATACTTGAGAGGATAAAATATACTAAGTAATAAGCCCCCATCTTGCCTAAACGACAAAGATGCAATAAAAACAACGATACCTCGTGCGAGAAAGCACAGGCACAAAAACAGCAGCCATGGCGGTTTCACTCGGCCGGCTTCGTCATATTTATGTAATGGAAGTTTTATTTTCATGACAAGGAAATGTAGGCAAATGCCTAATCATCAAGCCTTAATACAAATAGTAGATAATAAAATTGTACTGTAAGGTAATAAAAAAAAACAGTTTTACTATTAAATAAACCAGCGACTGGCTAAATATCGGTCACTGACACTTAACTTTAGAATTAAGTAGCTAAACGACAGAGATGATTAGAAGAGTGCGTCTTCCATTGCATGCTTACTTCGTTTTCTACTTGTGCATGCCCTGTTAAAAGTAAGGCCCCAATCTCAGCATCTAACATTAATTAACCTTTGGCTACTATGCTATTTGTTACATCTATTTCGGCAACGCCGAACACGTCGTATCTATTGATTTGTAAAGCAATGTTTATAGATTACCAAACACGATTGAAGTATTCGCTTGAGCGGTAAAAATAATTTCGTTGATCTTTATAAAGTAAAGTCTAATCTTAGCGAACTCTCCACTATCAAGCCTTAAGAGTTGCTATCCAGTTGTTGCTAATATATGTAGTTTTGGTACTCGCATTATTAAGCTGGTCCAGACTTCATACTTAGAGAAAGCATCATGTCATCCAATACTTCATCTAAATCTTCGAGTGTGGAGCTTGCAATATAGACACTCATGTTTGCTCTTACGTTAATTTTAATATCTTTTTGAGTGCCTAAATTGGTATTTTCCAATGTAAATCGAATGCGTTCAAAAAGTGCTTTTGCACTTTCTTCTTCGATATCAGGTAAACATAAAATAAACTGTTCAGGTGCAAAGCGACCTAATACATCACTTCCTCTTGTAATATTTTTGAAGGTCAACGCTATCTTTTGAATAGCATCATCCGCATTAATTGAGCCTAAAGAGCGATTCACTTCTTTGAAGTTTGCTAAGTCAAAAAGGGCTAATGCGTTAGTTTTATTCTCTGATGGAGCAGCGATCTTCCTAATCTTACCAACGGCGGCGCGACTATTTAACAATGCTGTTACGGAGTCATAGGAGCGTGCCTCGGCCTGTTTCTTGCGCCACGTTACAACAATAATTAATATCGCTAACAAGAATATGGTAATTGACGCTATTGCAATGCGGTCTCGATTGCGTTGCTCTCTTATCAAGGTATTTTCTAACTCACCTATTTTATTGTACATATTAGCAACGCCCAACACTTTTCCAGAAGCTTGATTACTCGCCAATTTCGCTCTCAGTTCAGTTGAATACTCTGTCCAATACTCTCTCGATTTTTCAATGTTTCCCAGTTCCAAATAGGCTTTAGATCGCAGTGCTAAATAATCGACATTACCATTTAAAAAGCCTAATGCTTTTGGTCCGTTACTCTCCTCTTCAAGCACGAAGCGCTGAATACATTCAAGATCTCTTTCATTGATGCAAACTTCAGTCTCAAACCAACGATGCATTCCAGCAAAAATACTTTTTTCCATGCTGACCAAATGAGGCTTCCAATCGATAACTGTTTGACGCAACTCGTCAGCACGATTTAAACGCTGATAAAACCTTCCTTTTGCGTAATAATACCAAGCGTGCACAAGCGCTACATCAACTTGACTGCGTGCACTATCCAATTCATTAATAACGAGTTCAGCTTCATCATATTGCCCACTAGCGAGTAACGAGGTAAACACACTAATCAACGAAGCATACTTATTAGAGCCCTGGTAGTGAGGTAGGCCAATTTCATATGTCTTTTGAAATTGCTCTGCAGCTAAAACATGTTGGCCTATGCGACCATAAATCAATCCAATATTATTATGTATATGGGCGATGGTTGGCGCGTCGCCTCGCAAGGAATAAAATTCTAATATAGTAAATAAACGCTTTAGCTTTTGACCTTCATCAATAGAGGCTTCACAGTACGTCATTAAGCCTAGTTCTGAACTCAAACTTATATCATCGAATTTGTCTGCCGCCAGCTCTTTTGACTGTTGATAAAAGTTACAGCGGCGATTATCTTCTCTGATATCGAACAGAAATCCTTTTTGATATACGGCAAGTGCGTAATATCTTTCAGTTTGTTGTGCACCAGGATCAGCTATTATTGCATCGACTGTTGCTTCAGCCTTACTAAAATCACCGTTACATATCTGCCAGTGCGTTTTCTCAAGTCGAAGTTGAAAACGCTGAAATTTGCTAATAGTCGTATTAGCTAAATATTCATTTAACTGGGGGATTATGTCATCACTTGGGCAATCAAACGTTTTTACTTTGACATCCTTAATGAATTGATCAACTTCGCCTTGGTTTTGAGCATTTATGCTCAACGCGCAAATAATAAGGGGAAAAAATAATAAGCTTTTAATATTCAAAATAGGCCAACTTTTAATAAACTGATTGCTATGCGAACAACAATTTGTGCTGAATTTCATCATTTTCGAAAAATAAATGAGTAAAAATAACTTGAAAAACTTATGCATAACAAAGTCAATCAAAAGATGTTAACGACGCCAGTCTAATAAGTTATTGTAGTGCAGACAACTAAAACAGCATATTACTTTTACACAATACCAACACATTTCTAAACGAGCACAACTGTTGTTTATATTCGCCGCTTGATAGCACTATTTGTTCTTCTATTAATCCGTTATAATGCGCGCCAAATTGGACGGTTGCGTAAATAATTTAACGTTAAGCGTAAAAATCCCAAACAAGAATTCATCTGAAAAAAACTAAGTAACAGTACAAAGTGCAATATAAAGTGCAAGGGCATAATTAAATGACAGTCAAACAGTTCAACCCAAAACAAACCACCACGATGGATGGACCCAAACAGGTTATTCAAGAGCAGTCAATTCAAGTGAAACAGCTTGATAATGCCCCACCAACAACCAAAATTGGTTTTGTATCCTTGGGCTGTCCAAAAAATTTGGTCGATTCAGAGCGTATTTTAACGCAATTACGGATTGAAGGTTATGACGTTGTATCAACTTATAATGACGCTGCTTTGGTTATCGTAAATACGTGTGGTTTTATCGATTCTGCCGTACAAGAATCATTAGATACTATAGGTGAAGCTCTTGCCAAAAACGGAAAAGTAATTGTAACGGGCTGCTTAGGAATAAAAGAAGACCAAATTCGTGAGGTTCATCCTAATGTATTATCTATTACTGGTCCGCATGCTTATGAAGAGGTCGTTAGCCAAGTTCATGAGCATTTACCTAAACCTGAATTTAATCCATTCTTAAACCTTGTGCCTGACCATGGCGTAAAACTGACACCAAAACACTTTGCCTATTTAAAAATATCTGAAGGCTGTAATCACCGATGCACGTTTTGCATCATTCCCTCAATGCGTGGTGATTTAGTAAGTCGCCCCGTTGGTGAAGTGCTTAGTGAAGCAAAGAGATTGAAAGCTGCTGGTGTAAGCGAACTGCTAGTTATTTCACAAGACACCAGTGCATATGGTGTTGATGTGAAGTATAAAACCGACTTTTGGGATGGCATGCCTGTAAAAACACACATGCAACAGTTGTGCGAGAAGCTTGGTGAAATGGACATGTGGATACGACTACATTATGTTTACCCTTACCCTCATGTCGATGCTCTGATCCCGTTAATGGCTGAAGGTAAAATATTGCCCTATTTGGATATTCCATTTCAACATGCGAATAAACGAATTCTTCGCCTCATGAAACGCCCAGGGAGTTCAGACAGAACTATCGAACGAATTAAAAAGTGGCGAGAAACTTGTCCTGAACTTATCATTCGCTCAACTTTCATTGTTGGCTTTCCTGGTGAGACCGAGGAAGAGTTTGAAGAGTTACTTACCTTTCTGAAAGAAGCACAATTGGATCGTGTAGGATGCTTTAAATATTCACCAGTTGATGGCGCAAAAGCAAATGACTTGCCTGACCCAATCGATGAAGACATAAAAGACATTCGCTTACAACGTTTTATGGAAGTGCAATCAGAAATCAGTAAACAACGCCTATATGACAAAATAGGCAGTGAATATAATATCGTTATTGATTCTGTAGATGCTGAAGGTGCTGTTGGACGCACTTTTGGTGACGCACCTGAGATAGATGGCGTAGTGCATTTGAATGGTGTGTTTGATGTTCAACCAGGTCAGCGGTTATGGGTAGAAATAATTCATACTGACGAACATGACCTATGGGCAGTGCCTGTTGAAGAAGAATACGAACAAGAAGCTGAATCATAAGGTGAGTAAGGGGGCATACGTCCCCTTACTCACCTAGTTGCGACTTGATAAGCCAAACTCACCAAGGCTTACTGAAATTTATGTAAGTCTTCGGGTGTATCTACACCATGTGGTGGTGCATGTTTTGCCACATCGACGTGAATTACATGCCCATGCCAAAGCACTCTTAATTGTTCCAGAGATTCCGTTTTTTCTAATTGCGTCGCAGCCATACTCTCATATTGCCTAACAAAACCCGCTCTATATCCATAAATACCGATATGTCGAAGATACACTGAGCTCAAATCACTCATATTAATATTATCGACTGACTTGCTTGAAAACTCATCGCGGTCAAACGGCATTGGAGCGCGTGAAAAATACATTGCATGCTTGCTACTATTAGTTACTACTTTCACCACATTTGAGTTGAAAATATCGAGCACATCGCTAATGGGGTAGCCTAGCGTTGCCATGGGTATTTTCGAATTATCGTGCAAGTTTTGTGCGACTTGTTGGATATTTATTGCTGGTATAAAAGGCTCATCACCTTGAACATTCACTACGATAGTATCGTCTGGATATTCTAAGCTAGCTAAAACCTCTGCAATTCGCGTTGTACCAGAATCATGGTCACTGCGAGTCATACAAACCTCAGCACCGAATGACCGAACCACGGTTGCTATGCGGTCGTCATCAGTAGCAACAATCACTTTTTGTGCTCCTGCTTCATTGGCTCGTTCAACAACGTGTTGGATCATCGGTTTGCCTTTAATCAAAGCGAGCGGTTTACCTGGGAAACGAGTTGATCCGTATCGCGCTGGAATAACGACTATAAAATTCAAACTAGCTACCTTTTTGCTTTAATGCTTCCAACTCTTCTGAGGATAACTCTCTCGCCTCAGTATCGAGTAATACGGGTATGTTATCCTTTATAGGATAGGCCAAACGGTCAAAGCGACAAATCAATTCGTTTTTTTCAACCGGGAGCAATAACTTACCTTTGCAAACAGGGCAAGCCAAAATGTCTAACAATTGCTTATCAAAAGCCATGTGTGTCCTTAAATTTTCATAGTAGATTGGGCTGCATAACCCTGATTCAATATAACCTGATTTAAACGTATTGTTTGTACATTTTTAACTTGTTATCAATGACCTTATAGATGTTTTCAGAAATGTTACCACTGACCTGTAAATACCAGCAATTATCATGCGCAATAAATTTGCATTTTACTGCATCTTTTTCTGTCATTAGTACCATTCCCGGGGGAATATCTGACGGTTTATACGCGTAATGATCTGCAAATCCAATGTTTTTTTCGCACCTAATTCCCATGTCAGCTAAAGTTAAGAAGAAACGATTCGGATCGCCAATGCCTGCTATTGCTGTGGCTGCTTGAACCAACAATGTAGTCTTAATTTCGCCCGTTTTCACATTAACCCATTGATCGGGCACCAAGGTCATGCTTGCTGACTTATCTGCTATTGCAAAAATATCATTATTTGCTTGACCATTAAAAACCACCACATCGACACTTTTGAGTCTCGACACTGATTCTCTTAGCGGACCCATAGGCATTAAAAAACCATTTCCAACACCTCTTCCATCCATTACCACAATTTCAAAATCTCTTTTTAACGCATAGTGTTGTAGCCCATCATCACAAATAATCACATCGCAATGATGACTCTCAACCAAGAAATTAGCACCACGCACCCGTTTCGGGTCGATTACTACTGGACAAGAAAGACGGTGTTGCATAAGTGTAGGTTCATCACCCACAAGGCTTGGCTCATCGTTGCCTTTTACCAGGTGCGGGAACTGTGTTTGTGAACCAGCATAGCCACGTGACAACACACCGCAACGATAACCCTGACCCAATAGATATTCTGCTACGGCAATGACAGTCGGCGTCTTACCATTGCCACCCACCGATATATTACCGACAATAATTATGAAAGCGTTGGGTTTAGAGGATGCAAAAAGGCCGACCTTGAAGAACAATTTACGTAGCTTACTTAAACCGAAAAACAAAATAGTGATGGGGAATAATACCCACACCCATTTTTTATCTTCATACCAAGCGTTATGTAAAGCCATTATTAACCTTGAGAAAATTGCATTTGATGTAACTGCGCGTACATACCATCTTTAGCAAGTAACTCGCTGTGAGTGCCACGTTCAACAACTTCTCCCTGCTCTATTACTAATATAAGATCGGCATTTTCGATGGTTGAGAGACGATGCGCGATAACAATATTGGTGCGGCTTTTTTGTAACTCTTCCAATGCGTGTTGTATGAGTTTCTCAGATTCAGTATCAAGAGCAGAGGTTGCTTCATCGAGTATTAGAATTGGTGAATCGGCTAGGATTGCTCTGGCAATGGCGATACGCTGTCTTTGTCCGCCTGAAAGGGCGACGCCATTTTCACCAATAATCGTTTCAAATCCGCTTTCTTGTTGTGCTACAAATTCAGACACATGAGCTGCTTTCGCTGCCTGCATTATTTGCTCTCTGGTCACCTTATCAGCGCAACCGTAAGCAATATTATTTGCAATCGTGTCGTTAAACAAGGTGACTTGTTGTGACACTAATGCAAATTGACTTAGTAATGAGGTTAATGTAA
>JAWUVZ010000108.1:0-25407 GCA_034112105.1 Glaciecola sp.
TGCAATATAGCCGCTAATAGGTGCAACAATAGTCGCTTCTTTTAAATCTAATTTTGCTAGCGCCAGTGTTGCTTTTGCTGATTCATATTGTGCTGTAATCTTATCGTAAGTGTCGTCACTGACTAATTTCTGATGGTACACTTTATTAATTTTCGCTAGCTCTTTTTCAATGCCCGTCATATCGGCTTGGGCCCGTCTAAGGTTGAGCTCATATCTTTCAGGTTCTAACTTTGCAAGAATTTGACCCTTCTCTACATAGTCGCCCTCTTCGACCATAATTTGCTCAATGATGCCTGAGGCTCTGCCGACTACAAATGCTTCTTCTTTTGCTTCCAACACTGCAGTAGTTGTGTAATTTGATGAAATACTGCCTTTTTGAACAAGCCTTACCTCAACCGGAATGGGAAGAACCTTCTCCGCAATCTCACCTTCTGTTTTAGTCGCTTCAGCTTTACCACATCCATTCAACAACACAACGGTACTGAGAAGAACAGCGAGTGCTGCCATTTTAAATTTGTTATTCATTGAGTCAGTTACATTTCCAGAAGTTAGTACTTTCATCGTCAGTTCCTTTATTGGACTTATTGTTTTAAATCATATACGTCATGGTTAGCATTGAATGTGCCAGTTAATTAATAAACAATGAAAACATGAAGTTAGAAAAATAAGACCGAGCCGAATTTATATTTCCACTATTATAGTTGGCGAATTAAACTAATACTTAGTTGAATTGTTACAGCATATTAATTGTGTGAGGATATGCTACCGTGCGGATGAATGCGCTTGATGTTCGATCGTATTAAAGTTTAAAACTACACTCATGACCATCAAGTTGAAGTTGAATTTGTAGCACCATAGTATTACCTGATTCTAGTTTTTCAATCTACTTCAAAAATGTTCACCAGTATGTTGATACATAACTTAGGGACAATGACCTATTGGATTTAGGCGCCAATTTAAACGAATATTTACCTGACTTCATCGCTGGTGTTTTCAAGGGCTCTACACCACTGAATATGCCTTATATAGAAGAAACCTTCTGGCCCCCTACAAACGAGTTCTGATGGAGTTGTTGCTATTGATAATGATTGCAATGCAGGCAAGGGCTGGTTATGGTGATAACACTAAATAAGAAGCTAGATTCATCCAAATAATGTCAGAAAAAAGCAGCGAGTTAAGTTCAACATCACTGGTTTGTTATATTCAAATTTCATTGGGCTACATAAATGCGACACCTTCTTGAGTTATTTTAGTTTTTCCTTTCTTTGTAAAGTAAACCCAATAATTTCACTTCGCTTTTTAGCACTAGCGTTACTCCATTCCAAAATCTCAGTAATAGAGCGAAAACACCCCAAACAAATATCTTGTTGGTCAAGGCAGCAATTTCTTACACAAGGTGATTCGACCTCGGTGTGGTTTTTCATAATATACTAATTATTTTTCGGTACAGGATATTCATTTTTATGGAGTTTCAACATGATATTTACTTAAGTCTACAGTACGGTCTGCTTTTTGGGAAATTAACTAGCAGCAGAATTATGCGATAGTAAATCTAGTATTTCTTCAAACAGTTGAGGTTTATGAATTCCGTAACCTTGAACAAAATCAACTCCAATTTCGCTTAACATTTCTTTTATACCCTTGTTCTCCACAAACTCAGCAATTGTTTGTATCTCCATGATGTGGCCGATCTCATTAATTGCTTTAACCATTGCATGGTCTATTTTATCCTCTATCATATCTTTTACGAAAATGCCGTCTATTTTCAGATAATCAACAGGCAGGCTTTTCAAGTAACCAAAAGAAGACAGTCCACTACCGAAATCATCGAGAGCAAACTTACAACCCAACTTTTTAAGCTCCAAAATAAAGTGTTCAGCCATGACTATATGAGAAATAGCGGCGGTTTCTGTTATTTCAAAACAAAATTTCTTACCATCAATTTTATACTGACTAAATTTTGAGATAATAAATTCTAATACGCTCTCGTCAGTTAAAGAATGACCAGAGAGGTTCACTGAAATAAAATCAACCTTATCTAAAAAATGAGGATTCAATTTCAGTAAACAAAAAGTTTTGTTTATCACCCAAAGATCCAATTGCACAATCAGATTATAACGCTCTGCCGCAGGCAAAAATGAATCTGGGGGGATGATTTTTTCATCTATATCTTGCATTCTAATAAGCAATTCATAGTGCAATTTACTGCTATCGTTAATCGACTCAATACGCTGTGCATATAGGCAAAAGCGATTTTCAATAAGCGCTTGTTGAATGCGATTAACCCATTGCATTTGGCCATGCCTGTGGGTTAAATCCTCATCAATGATGTTATAAATATGAATACGATTACGCCCATAATTTTTAGCAAAATAACAAGCCGCATCCGCATTTTTCAATAAGCGAGCTAAGGTAGTTTCAGCGTCACATATAGGTACTAAACCCATACTCGCGGTAACTATAAAGCTCCGTCCCTTATATATGAATTGATAGTTTTCAATAATTGATTTAATAGAATATGCAACTTTGAATGAATCTTCTATTGAGCAATTTTTAATTAGAACACCAAACTCATCGCCACCGAGGCGGCCCAATGTATCATCGTCCCGAGTTACTTTTTTCATCAACGCGCCTAATTGACGAAGCAAAGTATCACCCGCAGCGTGACCACAGGTATCATTAACCACCTTGAATTGATCAAGATCAATATAGCACAAGGCATGTTCCTCGGAGCCGTCGACGATATTTGTAAGTAACTCATCAGCGCGACGCTCAAACTCACGACGATTCACTAAGCCCGTTAATTCATCATGTGATGATTGGTAATTAAGTTTTTCCTCTACTAGCTTACTTTCGCTAATGTCAACATAAGTGCCTACAACTCGCACTACTTTTCCAGTATCATTTTTCACTGCAGCTGCATTTGAGTGAATATTGACATAATGTCCTAGCTTATGTCTTATGCGCAATTCGATGTCATATACCTCGCAAGCACCGGTCACAAAATCATTCAAGCGACGCAACACGCCTTCTCTATCATCCGGATGTAACAGTTCAATTCCCACCGATCGCTCATGGCTAAGTTCATCTTCCTTATACCCCAACATATTTTTCCATATTGGCGAATAATAAATTGACTCGCTGTCTACTTGCAGGTCCCATACACCAACGTTTGCGCCTTTAATTGCATATGAATAACGCTCTTCATTTTCTGTTATTAATGCCTCTAGTTGCTTACGCTCTGTCACATCTCGCTGAACTGATATCCAATGTGTGTAATAACCATCTTCATTTGCAATAGGAGTAACTTCAAACTCATTCCAAAATGTAGTTCCATCTTTTTTGTAATTTAAAACCTCAACTCTACAAATCTCCCAGTTTTCCAGAGCAGTGCGCAGACGTTTAAGTGCTGCCCTATCAGTCAATGGTCCTTGTAATATACGTGGGGATTTACCAATTATTTCAGCGGGCTGATAGCCAGTTAAGTTATAAAAAACATTGTTTGCCCAGAGAATTCTGGGGCCTGGAGAGCTAATAGGTTCCGCTTCAGTAACTATGATAGCGTCATTTAGGTGGTTAGCACATTTGTCGAACCAATCTGCTCCGAGTATGTTTGAAGCAACCGAAGATACTACAATTTTCTTTGTCATCATTTTACTACAACCTTTTTTCATGAACTATTACGACTTGTCATTAAAAATGTAAAGATAGACACTTGACAAAATAATGTTCTTATACAGAATATTTGTCAGTTTGGTTATCAGCACCAAATAAAAACAGCATTTTTTAAGTAATATAATAGTTGAAAATTCGGCTCATTTGTCAGTACAAAACTGACAAATTTATCTGTTTAAGTTCCTTTCATTGTGTCTGTGGCTAGCAAAGAATTGCAAATTTCGGTTTACTGTAAGTTCGTTATGGGCTCAATTTTAATCTGCATTTGATGCTGATGATTCTTAAAAATAGGCCAGCTAAATAAATAGTAGGCTATTAATTAATGTGTGGAATTATTAAAGCTTAAAGGTAGTAACGTTAGCAAAGGTCCTATAGGGTCGAGGACTTCACACCCTAGGGTTGCAGATCCGCTATCTCCACTCCTGCTGTCACTTTCCTGCATGGCATCACTGACCATTTGCTCAAGCACAACAATAAAGATAAATTGCGAATACTCTGCCCCTAAAAACTATAGCGTATGCCCGCACTGATTACATTGGTGCCGTCAAAATCCTCAAAAATAGCCTCCAACATGAAATTATCCATAGGTACGAAACCAACACCGCCTCCAAACCCAGTTTCCCAATCATCTTCTTTTGCTGACATACCCATTGATGTTGCTTTTACTTCGAGGTTAACGTAAGAAGGTTGAAGGAAAACATAGAAATGGGGCGATGCGTGATAAGTGCCGCGCGCAGTAACGCCATAATACGTTTCAATCCCAACAGTTATATTAGTCTCAAATTCACTTATATTGTCGTCCTCTGCCCCGAAACCTAAGCGTAATTCCGGCATAAAACTCAATTTGCTGTCTTTAACCGCAAATTCATAGCCGACTGACAATGTGACACCGTCTAGTGAGATATCAATTCCCTCCTCATCATCCTGAAAGTTGCTATACGCCATACCTGCATTCCAGCCTGCACTCGCTTGTGCTGACACTCCTGCGGCTAAAAGCAGTCCACATGTAAAATTTTTATTGAGTAACATACTTTGCGTCCTTTTCTAGTCTTTAGTGTGTGTACACTAGTGTGCCGCTAATATTTATATTTAGTTTAGATGAGTCGTATTCTTGTTTGTTGATCTGTATCAGCTTTTAAATACATTCGATTAAGTCTGTTTAAATGTCGCTTTTAATGAAATAATTACTCCCCTGATTATAGGTAAACTGACGATATAGAATTACATTAATTAATAATACTCAGCTTCTTTTAACTGGACATTACGGGATGGAACTTCTATGAGAAAGCGACTCAAATTATCTATTGGCGGCGCACTCAACGAATAAACACTTTGGTTAATGAGTTGATCAGCTTATTGCGAGGTATAAAAAGGCATGAGCAATTTTTCGCCTATTTTTACTGAAAAGCCTATCCTGGTTCGTTCAAACGTGGCTAGTATTAAATAACAATATCAATATTGGTATCGCTAGACCGCCTGCGTCGATTGCAGTTTTGATTTAAGTTAGTGATTCTGCGCTCATACTCTTTTTTGCATTTATTTGTTTTATGTCTTCTATTATATCCAAGCCGTTTATCTACGATATACACACCGTTAACACAAACAGTTTTTAAGGCTTTTTCTGTTACACCAAGCTTTGAGTTTGTGTTCATAGCTAACTCGCCTTATTCCTTTATTAAACTTGGTATATGCTATAAAAAGCGATTAATAACAATAATGCGTCGTTTATATTGAAGTGAAAGTTGGAAAAAGTTTTGACCCTTGTCAAATAATCATAAGAATTTAGACGCTTGCTTCGCCTATGTTGTCGGTATTCTCAAATAAGGATTGTCTTTAATCGAATGAGATATCCGCCCTTGTTTGAGAAGCCATTGGCACTGAGGCACAGCCTGTTAATAGTGCAATCATTATCGATATCATTTTTTTTCCATACCAATTCCTATAATCTTAGGAAAAAAACTTCAAAGACCCAACTTATGGCTACATTAAGAAGCTAAATATTGTTGACTATAATATTGAACGAAGTGATAACAGTCACTTTTGCAATCTATGTGCATGATTGCATAGGAATAGTATCTAAAATCTGATCTACGTCAAAAAAGAGGTGGTTCTTACAAACTGACCCTGCAGGTTGCTTTGCTTGAGGTTGCTGTGCTTGAGGTTGCTGTGCTTGAGATTACTGCGTACGGCTTTTTAAGCTACAGCTCTTTAATGACTCGGGCGGGCACTCCAACAACAACGGTATTAGCCGCAACTGATTTATTGACTACTGCACCTGCACCAATGACAGCATTATCACCAATGGTCACACCGGGTAAAATTTTTGCCCCCATACCAATCCACACACTATTACCAATTGTAATAGTATGTGCTGTTTCAATACCTTTTTTACGTGTTATTGCATCTAGGGGATGTGTTGCTGTAGATATTAAAACACCTGGCGCTAACATAACATCATCGCCAATGATTACCGGTGCACCGTCTAATATGATGCATCCATGATTGGCATAAAATTGCTTACCCAAATGAATATTGTAACCATAGTCACAATAGAATTGTGGCTCAATCCAAAATGATTGCGCACTACCCAAAAGTCCCTTTAACGCCTTCATCCCTTGTTTAAATTGGTTGGGAGCGAGTTGATTAAAGTGATGGCAAATGGTTTTGGCGTTCATTCGATCTGCCTGCAATTGCTTGTTGCTCGGAAAGTACTCTTCTCCTGCTAGCATTTTTTGCTTTTCGGTTTTTTCAGTCATTAACTTTTTTTTCAATTTAATTTAGCCATTAAGCAAGTAATTGTTGATTGCTGTCGAGCACAAACACATATATCGATTATGATACAAATGGACTACATTTTATTAAAAATTAGGCTTGTAATCATACGATTCAACCGTACCCGATTGATGAAAATTATCTAATTTTTCTTTTTTCGCAAACCAACTGTTGACCAAATTATACGGCACCATTTCAATAGAGTTATTAAAATGTTCCACACTGCGATTATAAATCGTAATTGCAGCAGCAACATTTTCATTTTTATCGCTAATTTCGTCCATCAATTCTTGTACTATTTTAGTAGAGCCTAATTCAGGATAGTTTTCAGCTGTCGCCCTAAAAGAAGAAAAAACAGCATTCGATTTTGTCTCAACGTTAGCCAATGCTGCAACATCAATCTCATCTTTATCCAACACAGAAATAGACTCTCTTAGTGCTGTCACCTTTTCGATGAAGTCACTTTCAAACTCCTTAAAGTTATCGGTTAACTCAGTCAATTGTGGAATGACATCCTGCTTTAGTTTCTCGTAAGTGATCACGTCAGACCAAGCACGTTTGGCGCGATTTAAATTCCCGACAATTTGGTTATATAAGATGATAATGCCGATGATGACGATAACGGCAACGATTAAAGAAGTGAGCATATAAAGTCCTATTTGTTTTCGTTAATAAACTGGATCAAATTTTTAGCCTTTTCCAACATAGGAATTTCAGTTGGATGCGATAATTTTTGCACAAAATCAGCTGGTTTGCGCAATGATGGTTTTTTCACTTGAGTTGGAAAAACATTTTTCGGTAACTCAAAACAAGCAACGGACTGAGGGCTTACATCCATCGACTTGATAAAGTTAAAAGTATCGGCAAAAGCTAATACAACTTTAGGGTCAAAAAATTTCGCTGCTTGAATTTCTGTTGCGCATCTTACTTTAAATAACTTATTAAAAGCCCTACTAGCGGAGTCCCACTTTCCAGAAAAACGCTTCGCATTTAAACAAAGATAGTTAAAGTTAGCGAATTGCACCAATATGCCGTATTTATAAATGGTATTTCTTGACTTCGATTGTCTTGAATTTCCGTTACCGTCTGTCGTGCAGTGTGTGGTGACGTTAACGTATTTAAATTCAAATAGTGTAAACGGTGTTGAATCTACTCCACCTAAATAACGTTTAGTGATGCTTTGGCTATCATCACCACAATTGAATAGCGGGAATAATGATCTTAATTCATGCCAGTAGCTTTTTCCATTAAAACTATAATCCCTCTCGATGCCGGCGTTTATGGCAACAGCCCTCACATACAACTCACCACCGACCCGCTTGATAGAAGATAATCGCAACCAAATATTCGTAATACAAAAAACACACATAACAAAACCACCGATGCGCATCCAAATGCGCTGGTCATATGACAAGTCCATTTGTGCCCAAAAAGACAGTAATGACGAAAGCCCTGCAAGTACAAGACCTATAATCGCTAAGGTATGATTGAACTTATACGCGCTACACTGAGAAAAACGCAAAATATGTTGCGCAACCCGATCAATATCATCCTTAGATTTAGCCGTTATTGCATGCGCTTTCAGCTCACCTAAATGCTCTTTTAAGGTTTTGTTTCTTGAATTCCGTGGCATCCGTCATCTCAGCAAATAAATCATATGTCATTCTAGTCTGTTACTCTTAACTGCGCCTCATAAGAACAACCAAACACGTTCGATTACTATATCACAGCATTTCCATTGGCGATTTCATTTGCGCACTGAAACATAGTACCTATGGAAAGAAATGAATAACTAAATCGCCAACGTGTATTTCTCAACTTAGAACTTTTATAACAAAATGTTGTTAAATTCATGTTAATAAATTATATTACTCGCAACTTTATGTTAACACTCTATTTAATTGCACAACGCAATGTTAGAAATCGTTAGAGTAATTTAAGACAAAACTTGGCATGCACTAACATTAGAGACTGGCATTCCAAGTTCCATATTAGCAGTAAAACAATCTTGTTGTAGCGGGAGTCACAATGATTTTAAATCATTTATGGGGTATTTATACTCATCCAAAAGAAGAATGGCAGACTATCGATAAACGCCATGAATCTTACTTTTACGCATTAAGCCACATTATGTTGATCGCACTTATTCCTGCTGGAATGGCATATTATGCCTCTGCCCACTTGGGTTGGGACATTGGGGCTGGAGCGACCTCAGATACAATTAAGTTAACCCAACAAAGCGCAATGCAAATGGCAATTGCCATGTATTTTGGCTTAATTATTGGTGTTGTTGCACTAGCCGTAATAATTAACGAGTTAGCAAAGGCATTTGATGAGTTCCCTACTTATACACAATCATTGGAGCTTGCTGCATACACTACAACACCGATGTTTATGACGGGCTTTAGCGCCTTTTATCCAGAGTTATGGTTTATCATGTGCATTGGACTTGTTGGGCTCTCCTACTCCGTTTATCTCCTCTACTCTGGTGTGCCTATAATGTTGCATATTCCAGAAGATAAAGGATTTATTTACAGTAGTTCAGTAGTAACTTGTGGCCTAGTTCTACTTGTTATTCTGATGGCGTCTTCAGTCATCTTGTGGAGCGTGGGTGTCGGTCCGCAATATATGTAAACACGGCACTGAACATATAGCAAAAAGCCCGACTAACTGCGGGCTTTTTCGTGTTTACTATATGAAACTTAATAAGGCCTAATTCGAGCCCATATTGTGCATTTCAAGATTACTTAACTCTTCTTGAATAACCGGAGATTTGATTTTTTCACCCCTTGATTTATCAATACTCTCAAGGTATTCCTGATCGACATCGCCAGTAATATAATTACCATCGAATACCGATGTTTCAAACTGAGTGATTGCACTGTTTTCTTCTCTGACTGCATCTACCAAGTCTGTAATATCTTGAAAGATTAGACCGTCAGCCTTAATACATTCACAAATCTGCTCAATTTCACGACCGTAAGCAATCAATTCATTTGCAGAAGGCATATCGATACCATACACATTGGGAAAACGTATTTCGGGCGCTGCAGAGGCAAAATACACTTTATTTGCACCAGACTCGCGAGCCATTTGTATAATTTGCTCAGACGTTGTACCACGCACAATCGAGTCATCTACCAGCAAGACATTTTTACCTTTGAATTCAGACGAAATAGCATTTAATTTACGACGTACTGATTTTATACGTTGTACTTGCCCAGGCATAATAAAAGTTCGACCAATATACCGATTTTTGACAAAGCCTTGGCGGTAAGGCTTATTTAATGTATTCGCAATTTGTAGTGCCACATCCATGGAGGTTTCTGGAATAGGAATAACCACATCAATATCATAATCAGCCCATTCTCTTGCTATCTTCTCACCTAATTTACGTCCCATATTGACTCGAGATGCATAAACACTGATGCCGTCAATAAAAGAATCAGGACGGGCAAAATAGACGAACTCAAAGATACAAGGATTACAGCTTGGATTTTTCGCACATTGCTTAGTAAACAATTCACCATTTTGATTTACGTAAACAGCTTCCCCTGGCGCAACATCTCTTACAAAACTAAAGCCAACTGAGTCCAAAGCAACACTTTCGGAAGCAACCATGTATTCATCTCCGTGCTCTGATTGGCGCTTACCCAGCACAAGAGGACGAATACCAAAAGGGTCTCAAAAAGCCACCATGCCGTTGCCAATGATGGCAGCAACGACCGCATAAGCCCCGCTAATCTTAGTGTGAACGGTTTCTACCGCAGCAAATATTTCTTCAGGCTCTACTATAAAACCTGCTGAATTTTGTAAAGCATGAGCAAAAATATTAAGCAGTAGTTCTGAATCTGAAGTGGTATTTATATGACGACGAGCAATACTAAAGACCTCAGCTTGCAATTCATGTGCATTGGTCAAATTGCCGTTGTGTGCAAATGCGATTCCGAATGGAGAGTTTACATAAAAGGGCTGCGCTTCGGCTGAACTTGAAGAGCCGGCGGTTGGATAGCGACAATGTCCTATACCCATGTTTCCAGTCAGACGTTTCATGTGGCGAGTACGAAACACATCCCTTACCAAACCGTTCTCTTTGCGTAAGTGAAACATCCCATTATCAATTGTCATGATGCCCGCCGCATCTTGACCACGATGTTGCAGGACAGTTAACGCATCATAGATGTCTTGATTAACGGGACCTTTACTAACAATACCAACGATACCACACATATAGAAACCTTTTATTCGGTAGGAGAAAGGAAGCTAGAGCTACCTTTTACGTATTCAAAAAACCATTCAATAATGACTGAAAATTCAGGCACCAATATAGATTGTAGCCACCATTTACTGCCGGCAAATGGGGTAAAAGTGTCCATAAAGAAAAGTAACGCACTAACAATAAGTAAACCTCTGATTGCACCAAAAACTGCGCCTAGAGCCCTGTCGGTGCCACTCAGTCCAGTAGCCTTTACCAACTGAGAAAAAATATAATTGACGAGTGCGCCAACAATTAATGTGGAAATAAATAAGATCGCAATAGCCACACCATTTCTAAATAATTCATCGGAAATACGGGTTAAAAATTTTGCGAGTTGAAGATAAAATTGACTAGAGATAATGAAGGCAGAGAACCATACTACTAACGAGATAGCTTCCTTAATAAAGCCTCTAATTAGACTAATGATGGCAGACAAGGCAACAATGCCTAAAATGGTAAAATCAAACCAGTTCATATAAGAAGTGCATCATAGGTAGAATTTCTGTCATAAACCTGTCCTAAATGCTGATGTAACCAACATTAAAGTGGGGGTTCTAGGATGGAGCGCATTCTATCAGAAGGTGTCTTTCAGTCCAATGATAAAATGGACAAATGCGATGCTTTTTTCGGTTAGTCGGACACAACGTCGAAGGTTGTTACTTTACCAGTCAGTCCTGTCGTCTCTTTCAGGTGAGGTAGCGCCAAATCCAGTTTCTGTTTATCTAACTCGGGACCAACAAATACTTTGGTTAAACGTCCAGCACTTGTTTGTACTTTCCTACTAAAAGAACGGTAGCCGGCTTTTTCCAATTTCCTAAGTAAGTCATTCACATTTTTTTCATTTCCAAAGCTGCCTAATTGAACTACCCAGCCAGCATTATCATTCGCGGTATCTGAAACCTTTTTTACTTGAGTTTGTTCGGCAAGAGAATTGTTTTTTACTGCTGGATCATTGCCAGTCGGTTGTGAACTAGTAGTGCGCGACTTATTTGCTGTATCTGCTTGTGCATTGTTGTCCGCTTTAGCTGCTTGCAAATTGGTCGCCATGAGTTTAGCCATGCGGCGTTCTTGATCAGTCTGTTTTGGAGTATCGTCAGTTAATTGGCCGTTAGTGTCGGTATTGTTTGCTTCCTCCAGCAACGCATCTGCGGCTTGTTCGTCAACTACTACGATTTCTCTACGAGTTGCTTTAGCCACGTCCTCTGTAGGGAAATTACCTGGTGCAATTGCTGATAAATTTGACGTTGAGCGCGGAAAGTCCACAAAAGCTTCAGTATTAGTTTGCTTCTTTCCATCCAAATAATAGGGTAGAAAAATAACCGTCACGGCCACTAGGATAACCGTACCTACAAGCCTATTTTGTAACGCATTTGACACTGATGATTCCTCTACAAATTAATTTGTGATGTCCGCTTACGTTCGATTATGCACTAGCATGGTATTTTAGAACACCCGCAACGGTTAAAAAAGATCCCATAACTAAGATAATATCATTGTCTTGAGCATTCGTTAACGCTTGTTTATACGCCATATCTACTCTGTCAAAGGCTTCTACTTTTGACTTTTTATTTAATTCAGCACTCGAATTTACCGCCCTGACTAAACGTTCTGCATTTTCACCTCTAGCAGTGGGAAGTGTCGAACAATACCAATGTGCTTGGATATCAGAAAAAGCCTGCAAACTAATTTCGATATTTTTATCTTTCAACATGCCCACAACAATATGACAGGTAGTAAATGAATAAGTTCTAATCAAACGACTCAATTGCAATGCACTATCTTCATTGTGTGCAACATCAAGCATAACAGCGCAGCACTCGCCTTTTTGCTGCTTGCGCAAAATATGATGACGACCTAGCACTTGCGTTTTATCGATAATAGCTTGAATTTCGTTTGTTGCGCTTAAAAACGGGAACGCCGTTGTCAACTTTCGACTCAATACGTTAATGCCTCCTGAAAACGCTTTTCGACTTAATGCATTTACCGCAGCTAAGGCTGTCGCCACATTCTGCTTTGGTATTTTTGCGTTTTCAGTAGAGAAATGCTCACCTTGGATACTAATCAGATTAGTTGCTTCATTAAAAGTAAAGTCTGTACCACGACAAACTAAGTTAGCACCTATCTGTTGGGCATAATCTAACATTGATTGTTGAGGCAGTTCATCTCCAATAATCGCAGGTGTGTTTACACGAAAAATGCCCGACTTTTCAAAAGCAATTTTTTCTTTTGTATCACCTAACCAATCTTGATGATCAAGCCCTATACTAGTAATGACAGCTACATCTGCATCTATTACATTGACAGCGTCTAGTCGGCCACCCAAACCTACTTCTAAAATCACAACATCTACTTTTTGTTCTGAAAAGGCCTTCAATGCGGCTAATGTAGCAAATTCAAAATAAGTCAGTTCGATAGATTGTTGGGCAGGATTTTTGCGACTGATATCTATTTGTTCAAAAATATCGCAAAGCATTGCTTCACTAATTAGATTACCGTTTAAGCGAATTCGCTCGCAAAAACTAACTAGGTGGGGAGAACTATAAACACCCACCGTAAGGCCTGCATGCAAACAAATTTGCTCAATAAGCGCACATGTTGTGCCCTTGCCATTAGTCCCACCAACAGTGACGACATATTGCTCTGTAAAGTCAATTTGGAGACGATTTACAAGTTCCTCAGTACGCGACAAGCCCATATCAATTTCCTTGGTATGGGCTTGCTCGATATAAGTCAACCAATCAGATAAACCTGTTTTCTCGTTCATTACCGATATTTATCTTTTCTAAATTAACCAAATGTTAGCTAGCAAGGTGATGATGATGCAATTTCGACAATACCGAATACAATTTATCCCGCATTTGTCGACGGTCAACAATCATGTCAATTGCGCCCTTTTCAATCAAAAACTCGCTACGCTGGAAACCAGCTGGCAGTGTCTCTCTCACGGTTTGTTCTATAACCCGAGGGCCAGCGAAACCAATAAGCGCTCTTGGCTCAGCTACATTAATGTCACCAAGCATTGCTAAACTAGCAGAAACACCACCCATTGTCGGATCGGTTAGTACCGAAATATATGGCAGTCCTTTTTTGCTCATTTTGGCAAGTGCAGCGCTTGTTTTCGCCATTTGCATTAACGATAAGAGGGCTTCTTGCATGCGCGCACCGCCGCTTGTAGAAAAACACACTAACGGTGTATTGTTTTTCAGGCAAGAATTGACTGCAGCAACAAACTTTGCTCCCACAACAGATGCCATTGAGCCACCCATAAAAGCAAATTCAAAACTGACCACAACAATTGGCATCCCATTTAGTTTGCCTTTCATCACCACCAGCGCATCTTTTTCATTGGTCGACTTCTGCGCAGCAGTAATGCGATCTTTATACTTTTTACTGTCTTTGAACTTCAGTATGTCTTGAGGTTCAAGATCTGCGGCAAGTTCTTCACGGTCTTTCGCATCTAAAAACGCGTTTATTCGAGCGCGCGCTGTAATACGCATGTGATGATCGCATTTTGGACAAACTTCTAATTGCTTTTCCAATTCAGTTTTGTAAAGTACCGAATTACAAGACCCACATTTTGTCCAAATGCCTTCCGGGACATTACTCTTAATTGAAGATTGCGTGCGTGGAAGTATTTTCTCAATCCAACTCATGAAACATTCCTATTATAATTCTTTTTTAGTCACGATTTAGTGGTTGTTTGCTTAACTTGGCGTTGTGCTTTTTCGCTAAACGCTTGTTGGTATTCTCGCAAAACAACTGACATCCGACACCAATAGTTTGTATTAAATCATACTATTGTTGAATGACGAAAGTAAAACTGGTCTAAGAAGTACTTAAACCAACCTTCTCTTATAAAAATACAGGTCCAAAATGGCTGATGGGCATATCAAACTCTTCGGGATAAATAACATTAACTAGGTATAGACCATTCGGTCTAGCAGTGGTTCCAGCTACTTTACGGTCTTTAGCGTCAAGTGTATCTTTCATCCAACTAACAGTTTCCTCGTGCGTACCGACTCTAATTAGCGACCCTACTATATTGCGCACCATATGATGGAGGAAAGCATTCGCTGCCCCTTCTACAATGAGATAGTCGCCTTTTCGAGTCACTGAAATCTCCTCCATACGACGCACTGGCGACCTTGACTGGCAATTAGCCCCGCGGAATGATGAGAAATCGTTACTCCCGACCAAGCACTGCGCTGCTGCATGCATTCTATCCGCATCCAAAGGATAATAAACATGTGTAATACCAGCGTGTAATATGGCTGTGCGTAATGGATTATTATAAATGATGTACCGATAACGTCTGGAGGTAGCTGAAAATCGAGCATGGAACTCAGGTGTCGTAAATTTAGCCCATTTTACACTGATATCCTTTGGCAGATGAGTGCAAACCCCCCGCGTCCAAGCTTTAGTTGGTCTTTGCACCTCAGGGTCAAAATGCACGACTTGGTAGGTCGCATGAACCCCTGCGTCAGTGCGCCCAGCACAAGTCACAACAATTTTCTCTAACGCTATTTTCTCTAACGCTAATTCAAGCTTCTCTTGCACACTAATAAAATCATTTTGACGTTGCCACCCATAATATTTTGAGCCGTCGTATTCTATTCCTAGCGCTATTCGCATGGTATCAAAATCATTATCTTTACTTTACTTCTTAGTTCTTGCTTGAGCAGTATTGCGTCTGCCTTGGCCTGCTTTGTTTAGTTTATGCTTTTTAACCGAACGACGCATTCTACTCAACCGAGTGTGATCCAACTTGTCGTCTTGAAGATTCAACATGGTTTCAGTTTCGTTCGGCAGCTGCACCATCTTTCTCAGTTGATTTACTCTCACTAGATCCAATTCAATCCAAGCGCCCTGAGGTAAGCGCTTTTGTAATTCTAGGTTACCGTAGCGAACTCGCATTAAACGACTAACCTGCACGCCTTGTGATTCCCACAAGCGCCTTACTTCGCGGTTTCGGCCCTCGGATAAAGTGACATTGAACCACTGATTTTGGCTTTCATCGTCGGTTGGGCGGACATGAATGTGTGTAAATTTCGCCATACCGTCATCCAATTCAACTCCTTTTTGTAATAGCCTTAGCATCTGAGGCGTAACTTCACCGAAAATTCTAACTGCATATTCTCGCTCAATTTCATGCCGAGGATGCATGAGCCGGTTAGCTAATTCGCCGTCATTGGTAAATAGCAGGAGTCCGCTTGTGTTGATATCTAGTCTGCCGACAGCAATCCATCGATCAGCGATTATTTTTGGTAAACGTTCAAATACAGTGGCTCTACCTTCTGGGTCGTTACGCGAGCAAAGTTCACCTTCAGGTTTGTTGTACATTAATATGCGACAAGTTGATTTTTCAACACTACGCGCAATCAGATGTCCATCAACACGAATTTGATCGGTTACCGCAACGCGATCGCCCAAGGTTGCTATTTGACCGTTAACTGAAACACGTCCTTCTTGGATCCAACGTTCCATTTCTCTTCTAGAACCTACACCATTATTGGCGAGTGCTTTTTGTAACTTCTCTGTTTCTTGACTATCAGTCATGTTTTTTATTCACTTAATTTGATGTTGAATTCCATATTGAAATTCAATAAAACGTCCAGGGCGTATTGAACTCTGCATTTCAATTTTAGTTTATCTAAAAGAGCGGTAAAGGCCATTACGTCTTAATATAAATTTTAGTTATTTGGCGTATTAACTTCCATATCGGCTGCACCCATAGCTCGCTCTAAACTTTCAGCAAAATCATCCGCGGATGGCAATTCGGCTAACGTTGATAATGAAAAATAATCCAAAAATGTTTTTGTTGTTGCTAAAAGCGCCGGCCTGCCTGGTACTTCTTTATGTCCAATCACCTTAATCCAATTTCTTTCTGAAAGTGACTTCACAATGTGACTGCTTACCGACACTCCTCTTATCTCTTCAATCTCACCCCGCGTAATTGGCTGACGATAAGCAATCAGCGCTAAGGTTTCCATCATAGCGCGACTGTATTTGGGCGCGTTTTCCTGCCATAGTTTGCCTAACAGTGTTCCCAGAACATCGTCTGACTGAAAGCGGTAACCATTTGCCACTTTGACTAAATGAATACCACGCGGTGCGTAGTCCAGTTCGAGTTCGGCCAAGACTTCTTTAATCTGTGCCGTTGACACCAAAAAATCACTTAAAAACGTGTTCTTCATAGCATCAATACTGAGTGGTCTGTCAGCGACAAACACACCAGCTTCTATTAACTGTTTTAACTGTGTTTCGTTAATTTTTTGCATCTGCGTTATCCACTTTGCTTTAAGCAATAAGCCCACTCACAAACATCATTAGCTTTGAAGGTTTTAAACTATTATAGCAATTGGCACGCTTTTAGTTGCTCAATGATATATTTTACCTTATTTTCCGACAGAGGACTTCGGTAATTATCAGTAGTTCGTGTATTTAACAAATATTGCGAAAAATCATTCTCAAGAATGCACAGAATCTAAACCTCTGCGTACTCAATTTCACCCAACTTAACGTGAACGTTAGTAAATGCGGCTTCTTGAGAGCACAAAATTAGCCCACTCTTTACTAATTCTAAAATGGCAATAAACGTTACCACCACGCCCGCCTTTCCTTCGGACAACGAAATCAAGCAGGATAGTTCAGTATAGGTTTCATGATTCAATTGTTGCATGATATAAGACATACGCTCACGAGTAGACAGTGCTTCTTTTTTAATTTGATGATGTTCGAATGCTTGAGCACGTTGCATAGCAGAATGAAAAGCGAAGGCTATTTCTTGCAATGTTATTTGCGGAACATGCTTTATCGGTTTTACGTTCTCGCTCGTATTTGCGGATGACTTAAAATGATCACGTTCCATTCTGGGCACTAAATCGAGTTTTTCTGCCGCTTTCTTTATTTTCTCATATTCGTTCAAACGACGAATTAACTCCGCACGAGGGTCCTCTTCATCTTCTGGATCGTTAGCATGTTTCGGCAACAGTAAACGAGATTTTATTTCCGCTAGCATGGCCGCCATTAGAAGGTATTCTCCAGCCAGATCAAGTTTGGCATCGGTAATGACATCGACGTACTTCATATACTGTTGGGTAATTTGTAATACCGGTAACTCAACAATATCGAATTTTTGGCGCCGGATCAGATACAACAAAAGGTCGAGGGGACCTTCAAAGCTTTCTAAGATGACTTCAAGTGCATCGGGTGGAATATAGAGGTCTTCGGGTTTTTCAATGATCGCCTCACCATTCACAAAAGCTAATGCAAGCGGATGCTGCTCTCTCATTTGAGCAACATCTCCTACTGACTTATTTTCGTTAGCCGTGTCGTTTTGACTCATTTAAAAGGCGAAGGATCGCCATTTCCAACTCGAATGACATGAGTTTCGCCCTCAGACATATCAATGACGGTTGTTGGTTCTTCACCCAAGTAACCACCATGAATAATCAAACCAACGAGCTTTTCAAGTTTGTTCCTGATTTCATCGGGATCGGTTTCAGCCATTGACGCCTTGGGTAATATTAACGTCGTTGACATTAAGGGCTCTGAGAGTTCCTCCAGCAACGCTAGTGCAATTGGATTATTAGGTACGCGAATACCAATCGTTTTCCGTTTCGGATTTTGCAAGCGTTTAGGTACTTCTTTCGTCGCTTTTAAAATAAACGTATAAGGCCCAGGGGTGTTATTTTTGATTTGCCTAAAAGCGGCATTATCAACTCGTGCGTATACTGACAATTCAGACATATCTCTACACATAAGCGTAAAATTATGGTCTTTACCAATATCTCTAATTCTGCAAATCTGCTCTAACGCCTTTTTGTTTTCCATCTGACAACCAACCGCATAGCCAGAGTCAGTTGGGTAAACAATGACTTCGCCTGCTCGTATAATTTCGCAAGCCTGTTTGATTAAGCGTGCTTGTGGATTATCTGGATGCATATAAAAAAACTGACTCATTGAATTCCCTCACCAGATGTCGCTAAATTCCAACTGTGCCATACCGGTTTGCATGCAAGAGGAATGTCCAAACGACGGCCTAACTCGGTAAACCTACTTGGAAAATGAAAGTCAGAGCCGACTGATGCAAGCAAAGCATTCTCTGCCATAATTTGTTGGAGTAATTTTTTCTTATCAGCAGCCATATTAGGATGCGTTATTTCCATTGCATCGCCACCTGCTTGGGCAAACTCAGCAACTAGCCTACGCAACCATTTCGTAGTCATGTCATAGTGACCGGGATGCGCTAACACTGCTTGTCCACCAGATTCATGTATCCATTCAATTGCTTCTTGAATGCTGATCCACTTTGGGCTGACATGCGCCTTTTTATTCTTACCTAAATACTTACTGAAAGCTTGCTGCGGATGTGTACAAATTGATTTTTGTACCAACGCTTTGGCAATATGATTTCGTGAAATTTGCGCACCACTGGCAATATCTAGCGCGATGTCATAAATACCTTGGTGGCCACATTTCGCTAATTTTTCACAAATCCGCTCGGCTCGTTTATCGCGTTCGGCCAACTGCCCCTCTAAACGCTCTAAAAAAACAGGATCATCATTATTAACGCGTAATCCAACGACATGAATGTCAAATCCATGCCAGGACGTAGACAACTCAATACCCGCTATAATATTTAATTTGATTTTACTACTTTTAACGTAATCACGTGCAGCCGCAATACCGGCCACGGTGTCGTGATCGGTAATAGCTAGAACGTCAACTTGCATTTGTTGGGCACGTTGAACCAATTCAACTGGCGTTAATGCGCCATCTGAGCAGGTTGAATGACAATGTAAATCTATTTTCAAAGCGTCTTCTTCTTAAATATAACAACTAAAATAGTCACTATGCTTGACATAAAGACTATTTTGTTTTCTTCTATGCATTATACATGAAAGCAAAACGTATACATACGCCTTATGTAAAATACGAGTAGCCTGAACACAAATTTAAAAATTAAGAGAATACATTGACAACAACTCCTACACAATCAGCTGATATGAAGCTGGCGGCTGCGCTTGCAAACGTCAATTGTCGTATCCATAAAAATATTTGGTGGTGGCACATCCTTAACTAAGGGCTGTGGGGACGTGTTCGTTTCGCAATACTTAAGCCCGTTTAACGGGCTTTTTTTTTGATTAGTTTTTACCCGAGAATAAATAACAAAAATTAAACGAGTAAAAATGAGATAATAAATTGAAGCCAATCCAGAGGCCTCCAGTAGCCATAGAACGAGAATGAAAATGAGTTTAGCAGAGTTAGGACAACAACCAGGTCAGGTTGAAAGTATTATCGTAGATGGACCCTACGTTAGTGACCCATTATTGGCATACCAAGCGCTAGGAAAAGAAAACAGCTTATTATTGGAGTCTGCAGAAATTGACAGCAAAGCAAACTTAAAAAGTCTGTTATTAATTGATGCTGCTATCCGTATTGAATGCAATGATCAAAGTGTCACAATTACGGCTCTTACGGCGAATGGGCGTTCTGTTTTCCCACTGTTAATAGAAAAATTAAATCCCTATCATTCAAGCCAAGAAGTATCTGAAAATAATATTCGCTTTGAGTTCCCGCCGGTTAATCAAAATCTGGACGAAGACTCTCGGCTAAAGCAGGCTAGCGTATTTGACGTTCTGCGCACTTTAACCGAAAGCATTCAAACCTTGCGTGATCACCCTAATGCACTCTTTTTAGGCGGTGTGTTTTCTTACGACCTACTGGGCACCTTTGAAAAGTTACCAGAAGCCATATTCGGTGATAATAATTGCCCTGAATATGTTTTCTATTTAGCTGAACCCTTGCTATTGATTGATCACCAAAATGCCCATACACAAATAATCGGTTCGGTATTCAGTGGCCCACATGTAGCTCAACATTATTTTGCTATTGTTCAGCGCTTAGAGCAAATAAAACATGAACTAGCATCTCTTCCTAAGGCAATATCGGCTGCTGAAACTGTGGAGAATATCACGTTAAAAGTAGATAAATCGGACGCTGAATACTGTGCAGACGTCGTTGCGCTTAAAGAACACATACTTGACGGTGATATTTTTCAAGTTGTTCCCTCTCGATCATTTAGTTTACCGTGCCCCTCGCCATTAGCTGCATATCAACAATTGAAGATACAGAATCCATCTCCTTATATGTTTTATTTAAATGACCAAGATTTTACGATGTTTGGCGCATCACCCGAGTCGGCGTTAAAATATGACAAGAAAAGCAACGTGGTAGAAGTCTACCCAATAGCTGGCACAAGACCTCGAGGAAAAAGAGTCGATGGGTCTATTGATTATGATTTAGATAGCCGATTAGAGTTAAATTTACGCCAAGATGAAAAAGAAAAATCAGAGCATATTATGTTGGTTGATTTAGCCAGAAATGACGTCGCTAAAGTGAGTAAAGCAGGTACTCGACATGTTAAAGATCTTTTAAAGGTCGATCGGTATTCACATGTCATGCACTTGGTTTCTCGCGTTGTTGGTGAACTACGAGATGATTTAGACGCATTGCATGCATACCAAGCTTGCATGAATATGGGAACATTAGTAGGCGCGCCTAAAGTGAGCGCTGCGTCGTTAATTAGGAATGTCGAAAATCAGAAACGCGGCAGTTATGGCGGCGCTGTTGGATACATTAACGGTAATGGCGATATGGACACCTGCATTGTGATCCGTTCCGCTTTTGTCCGACTAAAAACGGCTTATATTCAAGCAGGTGCTGGCGTAGTTAATGATTCTGTGCCGCAAGCTGAAGCAGATGAAACACGCGCAAAAGCGCAAGCTGTAATTTCGGCGATTATTGCAGCTCATGCCGCAAAACCAGAAATAACTCAAAGCGCAAAAAATACCGCCGATGCCGATGATGAGCAACAAGGAGAGTCGGCATGAGGAAACAAATCAACTTAGTATTGATCGATAATATCGATTCATTCACCTATAACCTGGTTGATGAAATCCGCAGTTTAGGCATAGAAATGAGCATTTATCGAAATACGGTGCACGCTCAAACCGTATTAGATAAATTAGCTGAATATAATAAAACAGGCCCAACTTTATTGATGTTATCACCCGGCCCTGGCGCACCTGCAGACGCCGGTTGTATGCCTGAAGTATTACAAAAAGTACGCGGAAAGTACCCCGTACTTGGTATTTGTTTAGGCCACCAAGCAATTGTCGAGGCATACGGAGGTGTAGTAGCAAGAGCACCGCAGGTTATGCACGGTAAAGCCTCCAAAATGAGCTATGCCGACACTGAAGAAACACAATCCATTTTTGCTGGTTTGAGCAATCCTTTATCCATAGCCCGCTACCACTCTTTGGTTGCAACTCAAATACCTGAAAGTTTACAAGTTATTGCTAACATAGACGGATTGGTTATGGCAGTTTTACAGCCGAATGATAGAATGCTGGGCTTTCAATTTCATCCCGAATCCATACTCACTTGTGATGGCAGTGTATTGCTTATGCAGAGTATTGCATTTTTAGCGGACGAAGTACCTGAGCTCAATATAGTCGAATGAAGGGCAACTTTTAGTTAGTCATAATATTAATCGGCAGATAGAAAAACACATGGGTAAAACGCTATGAACTGTACTACAAATAAAAGTGCCTTTGGGCCTCAAGACATGCTTGACGCACTTGAAAAACTCTATGCTTTGCAGCCATTGAGTTTTGTTGAAGCACAGGCTGTTTTTGACCGCGTTATGCGCGGTGATGCAAGTGAAATTGAATTATCTGCGTTACTCGTCGCATTAAAAATAAAGACTGAAACAGCGGATGAAATAGCTGGAGCTGCGGCAGCAATGGTCAGCAATGCCAAGGATTTTCCGCGCCCAGATTATAATTTTAGTGACATTGTTGGCACTGGTGGTGATGGGCACAATACGATTAATGTGTCGAGTGCTGCCGCTGTTGTAGCAGCTAGTTGCGGCGTTAAAGTCGCTAAACATGGTAATCGAAGTGTCTCTAGTAAATCGGGATCGTCTGACTTATTTGCTGCCTTTGGTTTGGCTTTGGACATGAGTCCTGACACAGCACGTTACTGTCTTGATGAAGCAAATTTGTGCTTTTTAGCCGCACCTTCGTATCATCCTGGTGTTAGGTTTGCGATGCCAGTTCGTTTAAGCCTCAAAACAAGAACACTGTTTAACATTTTAGGGCCATTGGCTAATCCATCGAGACCTACGCATAGTGTACTCGGTGTTTATACACCCGACTTACTCGATATTTATGCACAAACATTGGTAACGCTTGGGCATAAAAGAGCTTACGTTGTCCATGGTGACGGACTTGACGAACTTGCATTGCATGGCAACAGCCAAATTGTAGAGGTCAATCATGGTGCTATTACCAAAAGCGTTGTGTCGCCAACAGATTTTGGTTTGAGCCATTACCCGTTAAAAGCTATCGAAGGTGGTGAGCCAGAAAAAAATAGAGCGCTCATTGCTGATGTTTTCAACGGCAGTGGCACGCCAGCCCACACAGCCGCTGTTGCTATGAATGCAGCCGCCTTAATTAAGTTAAATGACTTAGCGGCTAGTTATACAGAGGCATGTGACATGGCAATGGCGTCGATAGATGCAGGCAAGCCGATGCAGACCATCGAACATGCTGCTAGATTAAGTCAAGGATATAACAATATAAGAAACATTGATTAGCGCGACAAACAGTATCAAAGGTTAATCCTATCAACTGAAATATGTAAGAGAGTATTGTGGCTAAAAACGTATTAGAACAGATTGTTGATGACAAAAAAGTTGAAATCGCTCAGCGTAAACTTGATTTCCCATTAAGTACATTTATCGACACCTTAAAACCTTGCGAAAAAGATTTTTTCGCAGCCTTAGCTGCGCCTAACGCAAGCTTTATTCTGGAGTGCAAAAAAGCATCTCCTTCCAAAGGGCTAATTAGAGAAAACTTCGATTTAGACGAAATTATCGAGGCTTATGCACCGCATGCATCTTGCTTCTCTGTGTTAACAGACGAAAAGTATTTTCAGGGTAAATTTGAATACCTTAATTATATAACGTCAAGGGTATCTCAACCGGTTATCAACAAAGACTTTTTTGTTGACGAATACCAGATTTATTTGGCCCGTTATCATAATGCTGACGCGGTTCTATTGATGTTATCTGTGTTAGGTGATGACGAGTTTACCGCACTGAGTGCGATTACTCACAAATTAGGTATGCACGTATTAACAGAAGTGAGTAACGAAGAGGAAGTGCAAAGAGCGTTAGCACTGAATGCCAATATTATTGGTATTAATAACCGTAATTTGCGTGACTTGAGTACCGACCTTGCCACCACGGAACAGTTGGTTCCATTGATTACAAGAGACGGATTTGACGGCGTCATCTTATCAGAATCAGGGATTTACAAGCATTCGGAAGTACAGCGTTTAAGTCCACTAGTTGACGGTTTCCTAGTTGGGAGCGCATTAATGGCTGAAGCTAATTTAATTAATGCGGTTGAAAAACTCATATTCGGTGAAGTTAAAATATGTGGTATAAACTCAGTCGAAAATGCGCGAAAAGTAATGGCTACGCCGGCGAGTTATATGGGCTTAATATTTGCGACTAAGTCACCTCGCTATGTGTCAATTGAGCGCGCCATGGAAATAGCTAGCTTACCAACTAGCAAAAAGCGGGTTGGCGTATTCTTAGATAATCCAATAGAAATGGTCGCTGACTATGGGCGCAAGTTAAACTTAGCAGCAGTGCAACTGCATGGTAATGAGTCCATTGAATATATCCAGACATTACGCACTTTGCTGCCTGAGTCGTGCGAAATTTGGGCTGTTGAATCAGTGTTACAAAGTCAAGCAGATTTGAGTAGGTTTGTGGCCGATACACTTTCCCCAAAACTAGAAGTCGCTGACAAAGTATTGCTCGACTGCAAGGTTGGCGAACAAGTTGGTGGCACCGGAGCAACCTTTAACTGGCAATTGTTAGAGGATGTGCCTCAAAAACACAAATTGATATTAGCGGGCGGATTAACGCCAGGCAATATTCAGGCAGCGAGAGAAACCCACGTTGCCATATTAGACGTAAATTCAGGTGTTGAAGATTCACCTGCTGAAAAATCAGAATCCAAACTGAGCAGTTTATTCGCCTCATTAAGAGAGTACTAAATGAACTGTTTGGTTAAAATTAAAAGAAGCGAGCCTTAAAATGAACAAGTTAGAAAGTAAATTTGGTGATTTCGGTGGCATGTATGTGCCAGAATTACTTATCCCTGCCCTCGACCAATTAGAGCAGGCATTTTTAGATGCGAAAGAAGACCCAAGCTTCCAAAAAGAATTCATGGGCTTATTAAAAGATTATGCAGGACGTCCTACGGCGATGACACTGACCCGTAATATAGTGTCAAACCCATTAGTTAAGCTTTATTTGAAGCGCGAAGACTTGTTGCACGGCGGCGCGCACAAAACGAACCAAGTATTGGGTCAAGCATTGTTAACCAAACGCATGGGGAAAACAGAGGTAATTGCAGAAACTGGCGCAGGTCAACATGGTGTTGCAACGGCTATAGCATGTTCATTACTTGGATTGAAATGTAGAGTATATATGGGGGCTGTAGACTGTGAGCGTCAACAACCTAATGTATTTAGAATGGAGCTAATGGGTGCTAAAGTAATTCCTGTAACAGCTGGTAGCGGCACATTAAAAGACGCTGTTAACGAAGCACTTCGTG
>JAWUVZ010000109.1:0-40200 GCA_034112105.1 Glaciecola sp.
AAGTGGTCGATGGCCGATGTCTTTGTCGTTGCTATATTTCTTGCTGTGCTTTCAACTGACCATGCACAAAGTGTAGAGCAACATCAACTATCCTTCTTTGGTATGTCTTTAGACTTTGAAATCAGTACCCAAACCTTGTCGAACGTCGGGATAGGATTTTACTTTTTTGTGGCATATTGCATAGTTTCCTTGATTGGTTCTCAATTGATGTTGTCAGCGATTAATCGTTCGCAAAAAATAATGAAGAATAAGAATGAGCAAGAAGCTGCGGCTAACACGCAAGAAAATGTAGTTAAAAACCCCGAAAGTGGAGTAGACTAAAAAAGAATAAAAGGTAGGGGCTGATGTAAGCTGTGGCTTCTAATGATTTAAATGAGACTATGTTGTTCTTGAATTTACTTAGTGCACTGACAACAATGCCTAGCTAGAGAAGTGCAATATATGCATGTAAAAAACGATTTTCGAGAGCTTAATAATGCCGAAATTCGACAGTTTTATGAGAAATCGAATTGGCAAGGATCAGTGCTACTCGCGGCAAATTGGGCATTGATTTCACTCGCATTCGCTGTTTCAGCGATTTGGTCGTGTTGGCCAACCTATCTGTTAAGTATTATTTTACTTGCTAATCGGCAGTTGGGTATCTCTATTTTGATGCATGATGCTGCTCATAACCTGCTTTTCAAGAGCAAAAAACTCAATAGCTTAATAGGTCAGACACTCTGTGGAGCGCCAGTTATCACCGATTTACACGCTTATAGAGCATATCATTTAAAGCCCCATAAAGACGCAGGTACGCTGAATGATCCAGACTACCCAAACTACAAAAACTATCCCGTTGCACAGACTAGCTTTTTGCGAAAAATAGCACGCGACCTTAGCTGTATCACGGGAATAAAAAACGGTTGGGCTCTGCTACTGATGAATGCTGGTTTATTATCTTACGATTTTGTTTATAAAAACAATGAACCTAAACAAGCCCTTAAATTTTCTAAAATATTGACTAATTTGGTTAAGGGATTGTGGCTTCCAGTGCTTTGTAACCTAGCGCTTTGGTCCATTTTATTCTCACTAGGATACGCTTACCTCTATGTACTATGGGTTGCAGCCTACTTAACATTTCGCCAATTATTTTTGCGCATAAGAAATGCAACTGAGCGCGGAGCAGTGCCTAAACGGCTAAACACTGAGCCACGAAAGCACGCACGTACAACGACTGCAAGATGGTGGGAAAGACCCACCGTGGCGCCTAACTACGTTAATTATCATTTAGAACACCATTTACGTCCCACTGTTCCATGTTACCGATTAAAAGAGTTTCACCAGTACCTAATTACAAAGGGCTATTATAATGACACCCATATAGCTCGAGGTTATGCTGATGTGCTCAGACAGCTAACTAATGCAGCTTAAGTCGCCACAAACCTGCTAACACTAATCAAGGTTGATTGTGTTGGCATTACGAGTAGAATAACTCTCCACGCCAATTATTTGTATTCTATTGTTTAAATTGAACTGTTGAATGTCATCCGCTTTAGTGAAAGCGTACGACTCACGTAAAAATAGCATAGCTCAGTAAAAAGACCTATCAACCACATTTAGATAGGGCTTCGTTGCATATCTAAACCACCATTATATAATTGATACGAACGCTATGCAGCAACGTTCCCGATATATAGAGTTGGATAATAAAGCGTTATTTACCAATATACTAAACCCGTCTTGGATGCAGGTGTTTAATAGCATCGCTGATGTTATTGTCAATATTCATAGTATCGCAGTTTGCTCTTCTATGAATATTGTTACTGAGCTTCATGGATAGCCAAAATCTGAGTGTGACTTGTTTATGCATATTGCCACAGTGATTACTTTTCTAAATTTAAGGATGAATTAAAAATGAAAGATTTAACGACTAAAGAACTAACATTAGTTTCCGGCGGATTTCGTGGCTTTGTTATTGGCTATGTTGCTGGCAAAGTAGTAGATGCTGTATTCGCTGCTGCAGCGAAAGATACCACTCTATTCCAAGATGACTATATATTGCTGCCCTATAATCGCTTATAACAAGTGTTGTGAAAAATAAGTAAACAGGTAACTCTTAGTCGCGCTTTAATAGATAAAGTTCTGTTATTGAGTTCCTGTTTTTTTAGTTAATGATGAAGTAAATTAAGAAAGGATTATCTAATGCAAGCAACACAATATGGAAGGATAGCGTTAGTATTTTTAACGTTAAGCATTTGTTCATTAGTATATAAAAACCTAGCCATCGAATACCACGTAATCTGGAATATCATCCCGCAACTCTTAATTCTGTTATTTTTGACCTGGTCGATACCTTACCTTCGTCCGGTGTTGACAAAGAAACGCTTTCTAATGTGCAGTATCGCTTTAGCTTTTGGCTCTTTTCTATATCAATTAGATGCTTTTTGGTCTAACTCAACATTATTGATGACTAGCTTAGGTGGAATGTTATTAATTATAGGAGTGAGTAATTTTATTTATTTTATTTTTTGCGCTCGGGCTAATTCAATATAATTTATATGCCGGCACGATACTATGATCCCAAACGTCCTCTGCGTGCGCATTGTTGACCTAAATGGGGTAGGACTATTCAGCTGTCTTAGACAAAAAATGCCAGAAAACGACCCGTCGTCAAAATTGACTATAACTCGGCTATATAGTCTGAGCGAATTTCGGACATACGATTGGCATGAATCGCGACGGGCATGTGAAGGTTTATCACAACTGTTGAATAGTATTGGTTAACGGCAAAAATTGCCTGATAGCTAATATAAGCGATATCAATTTTTAACCTCTCTAAAAATCCCGAAGATTCGTGAGAAAGCTATTATTTAATATTGACTAAGACCCCAATAAGCAATAATCCGTGAGGGTGTATTTAAGCGCTATAGGTACTGAGTTCATCAGAGGCATAACATGATAAAACTATTTCACAAGAGAATCAGGTTAGAAGCAAACGCTAATTGTTGGATAATGAACATCAATGTCAGAGCAGAATAAAGTTGTTTGGTGCAATAATAATCTGACTCAAAAACCTTATTGCTGCATGCGGTCACTTTCTAACTCAGAATAAAACTGAACGTTTGAATTTTTTGAGGACTTTGCAATATACATGGCCTTATCTGCGCATTCCAACAATTCATCGGAGGTAAGTCCATGAGTAGGATAAATACTAATCCCCATACTGGCGGAAATTTGATAATTATCATTTGTCGAATTACCTGTCTCCTCAAGAACAATTGGCTCAAATAAAGCATGTTGCAATTTCTCAGCCATCCAAGTCAATTCGACGACAGCGTTATTATTCTCAACTAATAGAATAAATTCGTCTCCGCCAATTCTTGCAAATGTATCTTCCCTTCTAACACATTTTTGTAATCTAAAGGCGACCTCTTGCAAGACTATATCACCCACATGATGACCATATTCATCATTAATTATTTTGAAATTGTCTAAATCAATAAAGAATATAGCTAAACTGGAACCACTTCGGCTAGCTTTCGCAATCGCGTGAGCAATTCTTTCATTGAATAGGCTACGATTTGGAATATTAGTAAGCGCATCATAGTGAGCAGCTTGCTTCAACATAATCGACTCGGTCTCTCTTCTTAAAACCAAGCTGACTAAATAGCTAGCAGTTTGCATCAAATTCTTTTGAAATTGGTTGGGTTCTCTCTTTGCAAAACTGGATAACGCAAATGAGCCAATAGGTTGATTGTTCGAATCCACTATCGGCATAGACCAACAGGCGTGAACATTAAAGTCAAAAACATACTTTTGTAAATCTTTCCAGCGTTCATCAGTACTCGTGTCACACACGAATTGTGGTATTCCTCTGTAAACGGCTGTTCCACACGAACCTGCAAATTCGCCTGGAACAAGTCCGTTTAAGGCTTCGCATGCTTGATGTGAAAGACTAGGAGCGGATCGAACTAGCAACTCAGATTGGCATGCATTAAATATCATGATAGAAGCTATAGCATTATCGACAATATCTTCGGCAATTTTGCAAAGCGAATCTAACGCGTTTTGAGCATCTTCGCCCGTTACGACGATTTCTAAAATATCTCTTTGCACTTTGACAATTTTGCTCGATTCTTCGAGAGTTAATGCGTCTATACCAATTTGATGATCTAACTCGGTGCTTTCTGATTTCACTTAAGTACTCCCCATAGCAGTTCAGCGTAACGCGAATAACATTAAATTGCTACGCTAGTGTTTTACTGCGTTATGCATTTCAAGGTTGAATATGCCAACGGCGCAACACTTTAAGTCATTCTTAGGGCATCACAACTGGTGAAAACTCTCTTCGTGTCCAACTAGTTAGCGTCAAGTTTTGTCAATGGAACATGCTTCCCGCACATATTTGAACGGCCTATGACTGTATAGCGACAAGCGCAGTTTTGAGGTCATTTCACACTCGCCTCAATCAATTGATATTTGGTTAAAAGAGTTGCACCTCAAGTCGCAAGGCAACATTACTGTGACGGTAGAGCGACCGAAGGTCCTATCGTAGATGCGCTGCAAAAATATAGTTTCGTGACCGTGTTTCCTATTCATGGACTCACACTGTGCCAATATCGTAGAGCGTTGTATCCCAGCGGTGCTAAAGACGACCCGATTGATGCCGAGATAGCATTAGATATGATGTTCAACTATCCCAATAGGGTGAAGCCTCTCAAACCTAGCAGTGATGATTTCCGAACGCTTTCATTATTAATTGAGCACCGCCGCTCATTGGCTTAAAAAATGTATTGGCGTAATTAGGGTAACTTACTTAAGATTATGTTTTTTAAATTCCAACTAGCACATGACACTGCCATTATTCAATTAACGGACTAAAAAGCAAAATATTACCGTATCAACCCGACCTCAAAAGAGTTTAGGTTGGGTAATTTGGCTAGCGGCTTATTTTACAAGGAGAGGTCACTTACCTTCAACACTGTCGCCTTGCTGGAAAAAATAGTAGATAAAACTCTATCATTATTATCGGTTGAGTATGCGGGTTAGCTTGCAAAAACCTGCCCAAAGTCGGATCATAAATCCGCCCATTCATATGAACTGTAGTTCTTGATATACTTTTACGTTTTACGAAATAGAGTTATTCACGTGTACGATGCCGTAGAGTACTTTATGTTTCAATAATAACGAACTGGATTTTGCTTTGATTAGTATTTCTAAGAAGTAATAAAGGGGGAATAACAGGGAGATAACGAGGCGACGCAGACGCATCACCTCATAAGAAACTAGATTGTTTCAACGTTTGCTGCTTGCAAACCTTTTTGGCCTTCTTCTACTTCGAAAGACACTTTTTGTCCTTCTGGAAGAGTTTTGTAGCCTTCAGCAACGATAGCTCTAAAATGAACAAAAACGTCTTTGCCGCCATTGTCCTGTGTAAGAAAACCGTAACCTTTATCAGCGTTGAACCACTTGACTGTGCCTGTAACTTTAGACATGTAAACCTCAAATATATATAAATTTAACCGCGCAAATAGCTGCGCATTCCGAATTTCTGGGAAGATGACTTACTGAGATTTCACTAACAAATGGAAAAACGTCTAACTGATGGTCACGGGCGTGAACAAAGAGGTTTATAGCACTTACAGTATCAAAATAAATAACGTTGTCTTTTCAGAAACGTAAAAAGTATAACACAAAAAACACCATTGCAAACTTTTATTCACTAAAACGGCCAATTAAGTCAACAAATTTGAGCAATGGTGGTTAATTAATTACATTCCAAACGCTATGGTCTCAGCGCTTTGTCGCCTCTTGCCAAACCGCAAACACCGGTACGTGCAGACTCAATAATATCTCCACATTGTGACATTACATCTTCAAATGCACACAGCTTATCGCTAGTCCCAGTAATTTCAATAGTATAGTTATTGGCATTTACATCTAGAATCCGAGCTCTAAAGATATCTACATTTCGCTTTACCTCGGCGCGCGACAGCTCTGTTCTAGTGCCTACCTTTATAAGCATCAACTCGCGTTCAATGTGCGGACCTTCGGTAAGCTCGGCTACTTTTAGCACGTCAATAAGCTTGTTTACCTGCTTAGTAATTTGCTCAATAACTTTATCATTTCCCTGTGTAATAATAGTCAATCGAGATAAACTTTCATCGTCAGTTGGCGCTACGCAAAGAGAATCAACGTTGAAACCACGTTGCGAAAACACACCGACTATTCGTGATAATGCACCTGGCGCGTTTTCCATTAAGACTGAAATAATTCTTCTCATTATGTACGCTCCGTTTTGCTCAAGCGCATATCATCCATCGCACCATATTTAATTTGCATAGGATAAACGTGTTCATTTTGATCAACCATGATATCCATAAACACTAGACCGGGAGTCGCAAAACAACGTGCCATTGCTTCATCTAGATCATCAAGATGATCTACTTTGATTCCGGTGTGACCGTAAGCTTCAGCCAGCTTAACAAAATCAGGCATAGATTCCATATATGAACTAGAATGACGCCCTTTATAATTCATATCTTGCCATTGACGAACCATACCAAGAGCTCGGTTGTTCAATGAAATAATTTTTATAGGTAAACCATATTGCATACAGGTTGATAGCTCTTGAATATTCATTTGAATACTGCCATCCCCCGTTACCACAACAGAAAGCGCATCTGGATGCGCAAACTGCACCCCCATAGCTGCAGGGAGGCCAAAACCCATTGTGCCGAGTCCACCTGAATTAATCCAGCGACGCGGTTTAGCAAACGGGTAGTACAATGCCGCAAACATTTGATGCTGACCTACGTCAGAGCTCACGTATGCATCTCCCTTAGTATGTTCATACAAGGATTGAATAACTTTTTGTGGCTTTATCACCTGAGTAGATTGATCAAACTCTAAACATTTTTTTCCGCGCCATTCTTCAATTTGTTGCCACCAATCAGCAAGCTTCTCTTTTTGGTTAGTAAAATCTGCATCAGCAAGAAGGTCTAACATTTGCAATACCACTTTATCAACGGAGCCAACCACTGGGATATGCGCATTTACAATTTTTGAAATTGAAGCCGGATCAATATCTACATGAATGATGTCAGCATGAGGACAAAATTTATCTACATTGTTGGTTACTCTGTCGTCAAAGCGCGAACCCAATGCAATAATACAATCTGAATTATGCATTGTTTTATTAGCTTCAAGGGTGCCGTGCATACCCAGCATCCCAACAAACTGGGGATGTACTGATGAAAACGCACCTAATCCCATTAATGTGCTGCACACAGGCGCCTGTAAAAGCTCTGCCAATTGCGTGACATAAGTAGCAGCCTCTGCTGCAATTGCACCACCGCCCACATATAATATGGGGCGTTGCGCCTTCAACATTGACGAAACCGCTTTTTTGATTTGTTTGTTGTGGCCTTTCAATGTGGGATTATAAGAACGCATTGTCACGTCATCAGGGAACACATAAGGATGCATGTCTTGAACGTTAACGATGTCTTTCGGTAAATCCACTACCACAGGACCCGGACGACCAGAATTGGCAATGTAAAATGCTTTTGCAATTGCCATTGGAATGTCTTCTGCTTTTTTGACCAAAAAGCTGTGCTTAACGACGGGCCTCGATACTCCTACCATGTCACATTCCTGAAAAGCGTCTTCGCCAATGTGCATCGAAGGAACTTGACCTGACAAAATGACCATTGGAATAGAATCCATAAAAGCTGTCGCTATGCCAGTAATTGTATTTGTAGCGCCCGGTCCAGACGTGACTAAGACAGCACCAGTTTTGCCTGTCGCACGAGCATAGCCATCCGCCATGTGTGCCGCAGCTTGCTCATGTCGCACGAGAACATGTTTAATATCGTCTTGAGCATGTAAGGCATCATAAATATCCAGTACCGCACCGCCCGGATAACCGAACAAATGCGTTACACCAACTTCTTTTAGGGCTTCTACTACCATTGCAGCGCCCGACATCATTTTCACAGATTTCTCTCCTTACGCGTTTTTATCATCAAAAAAAGCTTACAACCCGAATATAGCGTAGCTGGAGCAAAGATAAAACCCAAGAGAGATAAAAAGTGAAACAAACATCCCAATATACTTAAATATTAGGATGAAAATTCCAATATTAGAATATTAACAGCACAAAAATAGGATAAATAACCTAATTAATCATCCAAATTGATATCTATATCATCATCTATATCATTTACTAAATCGTCATCTAATCGGCTCTCGCGCGGTGCTTTCTTCGTACCATGTATACTGGCATATTTTGGTCTATTAATACGATTTTGGTACTTTAACCAAGCACGTTCTGCAACGGTGTCTGGTTGCTTGCGCCCTAACGCAGAATCTATGAAGCCTATTTCTTCATCGTTTGATGGCGATATGTGACCATCAACTAATGCGGCAATTAAGCAACCATACTGCGATAAAGCCTTGCTCTCAGCGATAGAAAAATCGCCAGAACGAGAAAAACCATAAGGATAATGTTTAGGATCGCTAAACATACGTTTTAACAGTGATTCGCTATTCATGTTTAACACAAGAAGTTGCTCCCCGAATTGAGACAAAAAACAATGGGACTTGCTCATAAAACGCATTAATAATCGGAACTTGCAGATTTGTCAACTGCTAATTTAAATATTATAAAAAAAAGTACACATATAAACTAAGTTTTAATCAAATACGCCAGTAAGTAATCTAAAATAAGCATCTGTTTATAATAAAGAAAATATATTAAAATAGCGTGCTTTGATAAACGTTTTTAATTACACTATAAACTTATTATTTTTTGTCTTTTGATATCCATGCCCAATGCATTTCAGCAATGACTGGTTCGTCACCACTCTCATCAAAAACTTTAACATCAACCAAAAAATCACCTTTGGGTTCGTTTTGCAAAATTCGTATTTGATCTTCAGTTAAAGTTGCCGTTGCTTGCATATCGCCATATGCTCGCTTTACGTACTTAAGATTCATGCTTTTGATGAGAGGGAGTTTATCGCCAGGTAAATTTACTCCCACTACAAATCCACTTGCTGACTCTGCGATTAATGCCATGGCCGCGGCATGAATACTGCCGATATGGTTTTGTACTTTTTTACGATTTTTAACAAAAAAAGTAACGCTTTTTAAGTCGGTATGTTTTATGTCTATTTTACACGTACCAACCAATTTAACTTTATATCTAAACATCCAAGTTAGTATTTTAAAACGTAGCCACAATGGCTTTTCCATGGCTTTTTCAGCAAAGGTTCTTAGGGGGTTTACTATGCGCATAACACTACCTGAGTCAGTCTATAATTTAACTATTAGGTGAGAAGGTTAGCATATCAAGAATAGTCACCTGTAGCGTTTTAGCTAAACTAGTCGCATTGTGTATTAAGTGAAGCAATTTGGGTTTTATCGATTAGTAAGGAGGGAGGGAGTCTGTTTTTACTACTCAATTATCGTAAATTGAGCCTGTTAATACAAAAAAAGCACAGTAGAAAACTGTGCTTTTTTTGTATTTGGAGCGGGAAACGAGATTCGAACTCGCGACCCCGACCTTGGCAAGGTCGTGCTCTACCAGCTGAGCTATTCCCGCAATCTGGAGGCGCATTCTACAAACATCTCGGAGCAGTGCAAGTCTAATTTGCAATTATGCGTAAAATAACCTGTAATTGCCTAAATCTTAAACACATTCTCCCGATAGAACTTCATTTCATCAATTGACTCGATAATGTCATCTAACGCCAAATGCACGCCTTTTTTCTTAAATCCAGCTAGCACCTCTGGTTTCCAACGAGCCGTTAGCTCCTTAATTGTGCTGACATCAACATTTCGATAATGAAAATACTGTTCCAACTCTGGCATATATTTAACTAGAAAACGTCGGTCTTGACCAATTGTGTTGCCACATAAGGGAGATTTACCTTTTGGTACATAGTTCTCTAAAAATTTTATAGTCTCTTTTGCGGCAACGTCAACATCATATTCACTCGCGCGGCAACGTGCTGTCAATCCTGTCGAACCATGTGTTTTTACGCACCATTCATCCATATTATCCAACACTTCATCGGGCTGATGCACTGCAATCACCGGCCCTTGAGCCAATATGTTGAGTTCTTTATCTGTTACGATAGTCGCAATTTCCATGACTACGCAAGTTTCAGGGTCTAAACCCGTCATTTCCATATCAATCCAAACTAAATTTGAGTCATTAAGCGATTCATTCGGTGACATGATTACCCCTATTGTTAAATATCATGAAAATAATGGCTAAAAAAGGTAACATGCAAGTGGGCATTCCGCCAGCAAGTATTCAATTAACAAGGTTCACGTGGCTAAAAAACCAAAACTATCCGATCGTCAAAAACGACAGGTCAAAGATAACCGCACAAAACGCCTTGCAAGCAAGCAAGTCGCGCATAGCGATGAGCACCTCGGTGCGGAGTTAAAAGGCCGCGTTATTGGTCGGTTTGGGAAACATGCGAATGTTGAATCCATTGACGATGGCATTGTACATAAGTGTCATATTCGACGAACAGTTACCTCCGTTGTTTGCGGTGATAATGTGCTTTTTAGACCTTCTCAATCTGATGACCCGCGCGATCGTGGTGTAATTGAAGTTGTTTTAGACCGAATTACTACGCTCACTCGCCCTGACTTTTACGACGGTGTAAAACCCATTGCCGCCAATATAGATCAAATTATTGTCGTAGCTGCTATAGTACCTCAATTATCAGCCCATATTATCGATCGATATTTAGTCGCTTGTGAGGATGTCGATATACAACCAGTTTTAGTCATCAATAAAATGGAACTGTTAAGTGACGAAGATCGTGAATATGTGAAAGAAGTCGTTGAAATATATGAAGAAATTGGGTATCGAGTAATCTACATGAGCTGTGTTACTCAGGAAGGTATTGCCGAGCTGTCCACCCTATTAAAAGATAAGATTAGCGTTTTTGTTGGCCAAAGTGGTGTGGGAAAGTCCAGTATAATTAACCAATTACTGCCTGATGCAGAGGAAGTGGTTGGTGACATTTCTAAGAATTCAGGCTTAGGGCAGCATACAACCACCGCTGCAAAATTATTACATTTTGAACAAGGTGGCGACTTAATTGATTCTCCAGGTGTTAGGGAATTCGGTCTTTGGCACTTACCTGTTGAAAAAGTTACCTCTGGTTTCATTGAATTCCGCGATTACATAGGTGGCTGTAAGTTTACCGACTGCAAACATGGAACCGATCCGGGTTGCCTTATCAGGCAGGCCGTTATGGATGAAAAAATCACAGAAGACCGTTATGAAAGTTATCATAAGATTGTCGAATCTGTAGAGGAAAACCGCCCTTCTTATTCGAAAGGGTAATTTCAAATAAGAACTTAATTTCTCATTAGTTTATTCTTTGTTGTACAATGTCCAACAATAGATAATGGAGAGAGTTCAGTGCTAGATTGGTTCAAAGTTCGCGTTCAATACATACTTCCTAAACACTTAGTATCACGAATTGTCGGTTGGTTGGCTGCGGCAGAAGCAGGCGCTGCAACCCAGTTTTTTATTAGAGCTTTCATTAAAGCATTTAAAGTTGATATGTCGGAAGCAAAGCATTCCGAACCAACCCATTATAATACTTTTAATGCATTTTTTACGCGCCAATTAAAAGACGATATTCGACCTATTGAAGATAATAAAAAACAACTTTGCCATTCAGTTGACGGCAGAGTCAGTCAATTCGGAAAGATTATTGGCGATGATATTTTTCAGGCAAAGGGCCATAAATACAGTTTAACCACACTACTGGGTGGTAAGCCCGAGCTAGCCAAGGTATTTAAAGGTGGCGATTTTGCCACTATTTATCTATCACCTAAAGACTATCATCGCATTCATATGCCCATTGACGGCAAACTTACCGATATGTTGCACGTCCCTGGTGAACTATTCTCGGTTAATCCATTAACGGCAGCAAATGTACCAGGATTGTTTGCACGAAATGAACGCGTTGTGACAATATTTGATACACGTGTAGGTAAAGTAGCGATTGTGCTCGTTGGCGCCACGATTGTTGCCAGCATTGAAACTGTTTGGGCAGGTAACATAACACCACCAGCAGGAAAAACAGTGCAACATTGGCAGTATGAAGAGCAAGATATTCAGCTAAACAAAGGCGATGAAATGGGCCGCTTCAAATTGGGTTCAACCATTGTCGTTTGTTTCGAACCCAATGCAATCGAATTTACTGACCTGCAAGCCGGCATGGTGACTCGTTTAGGCGAACCATTCGCGGTTGTAAAACACGCGGAAGAAACATTAAACGATTCCGAATAATGCTGATGGACCCGGTCAAAAAGAGCCTCATATCATTGCACCTAACTGTCATGTTATTGGGCGGCACGGCACTTTTCTCACAATTAATCCCACTAAGCGCCGTTGACATCACCTTTGGTCGTTCTGTAATTGCTTGTCTGCTACTTTTTATAGCGACAAAGTTAGCCGGTGAACGGTTGTGGTTGAATTCAAATAGAGATTACTTCATTGCATTCGGTCTCGGTATTATTATGGCAGTCCATTGGGTTACGTACTTTATGGCTATGCAATTATCTAGCGTATCCGTTGGTATTATTGCGCTATTTACGTTTCCGGTAATCACCGTATTCATTGAACCTTATTTTGAAAAAAACCGCTTGCAATGGCAAGACATTGTCAGCGCGCTTGTAGTCTTAGTCGGTATTACCCTTATCGTTCCAGATGCGTCATTGGAGAATGATGTTACCTTAGGAGTAATTGTCGGTGTTTTCTCTGCCTTTCTTTATGCCATTCGCAACTTATTACATCGTCATTGTTTTTCGCACTACAGCGGCACTAAAGCAATGGCATGGCAAACCCTGATTATATGTCCGACCTTGATATTTTTTACATCCGATGACTTGGTCATGATTGATGTAAACACCTTATGGTTGCTAGTTGCACTGGGTACATTTTTTACCGCGGTACCGCATGCCATGATTGCAAATGCTCTAAAGCATTTACGAGCAAAAACATTTTCCTTAGTTGCTTGTATGCAGCCACTCTACGCAATCGTATTTGCGATAATGTTGATTGATGAACAACCGACTTGGCAAACTTTAATTGGTGGTTTACTGGTAATTTCAGCAGCGGTATACGAGACTATCAATACTCATAGGGAAAACCAAAAAGCCAAACAATGCTCGTAATTGCCCACCGCGGTTTTAGCAGTCAATACACTGAGAATACTATTATCGCTTTCCAACAGGCCTTAATGCTTGATGTCGACGCCATTGAACTCGATGTTCATCAAGTTGAACATGAGTTCTTAGTTTTTCACGACCCTTATGTGGATAAACTGACCAATGCTAAAGGTCGTATCTTCGATATGCCTCTCATTCAAGCGCGTCAGTTACTTGTGAACGATAAAGACCTAATACCGACGTTGGGGGAAGTTGCCGCATTAATAGGCGATAAAGTTATATTAAATATTGAGGTGAAATCACTGCAGTCAGTTCAAGATTTTGTCGTTTATGTTAAAAGCTTGATTGCCACACATCGATGTAAAGTAGTCATTTCATCCTTTGATCACCCTTTACTGATAGCAATAAAAACCAGTTTCAGTGACTTTACCGAAGCACAGTTTTCCTCTAGAGATACATACCCGGTAGCGTTTGGTGCATTAATTGCGCATGCTCCATTTGACCATGCTAAATACGCCAGCAACCTGGGTGTCTTAATCGCGGCTACCGACTGGAATACAGTTAACGCTGACTTCGTGGAGGATGCACATAAACGTGGTATTAAGGTATGGTGTTACACAGTAAACCACCCAGAAACGTTAGCAGAACTCCTAGAAATTGGCGTTGATGGTATATTTACAGATCGCCCGGATTGGGCTAGGCAATTTATTATGGATAGAGGCAGCATCTCTCAAACCTCTTCCTAAACTTATTAATGGCTATTTAGCAACTAATGATTATTTGTCTACACAACCATTCTCGGCTAAAGGCGAAGCTAACGAAACATTCGTATCCCATATTCTATCCCAAATACGACCGACTTGACTTAAGTCCGGTCGTCCAGTCACTTTCTCAAAATCGCCTACCTTAATACCTGACGCCGTTTGCTCGCCAACGACAAAATTAAATGCATAACTGCACTCAACCCCCATGCGCAAGTCAGATAAAACCACCTTATCTTCTTTTTGTCGAACCGAGTAAAAACCTCTAGTAAACCATTGCAAACGCGCAACACCCCATTCATCTTGAATATCCTCAAGCAGTCCAGGATAAGTTTGGTAGGCGTACAAGGTGACATCTTTGGAATTATCAAAAACAGAAGCATAGCCTTCATAGTAGTAGTCATCAGACATCACCACTATACGCCAAAGCATGGTAGTTAACGGCGCAGGAGTACTAACATAAGCGTTGACCTGTATCCCTCGATTAATTAAAGCCGTTTGAACCTTGTGATCAATAGCTACTTTGGCAATAAGAGACCAACAGATATATGCACTACTTAACGCTATTCCTAAAAAATTCATACGCCGTGCTCTTGCAGCCCTAACATTTGGAAATAACGCAAACGCTATGCCTAGTAACAGAGGCAAAGTATATGCCGGGTCAATAATAAAGACATTGGAAACAGCAACGGGGTATTCCGTAAAGGGCCACATCAATTGAGTTCCATAAACAGTTAAGCTATCAAGAATTGCATGTGTAGATAAGCTTAAAAAGACTAGCCAAAACCACTGCTTTTTATACTGCCGGTGACTAGAATGGATCTTCAATATTAACCAAGTGATAAAAGGGCTAGCAAGAAGATGAACGAAAATAGAATGACTGAAGCCGCGATGATAGGTAAAAGCTTCGACTTCACCAGCATAAGGTAGAAACACGTCCAAATCGGGTAATGTGCCTAAAACAGCGCCCCAAACGATAGCTTTGCGGCCAACTTTACTTCCTAGCACAGCGTAACCAACAGATGCGCCTAACGCGATTTGTGTCAAAGAATCCATGTTTGCTTATATTTTTTTGTGAAACCGAAAATGATAGTAGAACAAGCATAGCGAAAAGCCAACATAATCAGCTACATACCCATAAAAAAAATCTAAAAAACCAGCGCTGGCACCCACCGATAAATCATAGCCACTGATTGAGATCAATGATGAGACTTTAGCATAGAGTATAGTCTGTAGAGTAATATGCCAGCTTTACAAATCACATGGGCGTTGGTTCTCACTAGGGTGTCTTACTTTTTGACCCACATTCACCTTCACAGGTTTTGCAACTTTTACACAAACGTATGTTAGTTACATGAGCGGCGACAATCAGAAAAGCACCAATCGCAATAGTGAAGGGTTCATATTCACTGCCAAACATGTCCTTGTTCCAATATATTAAACCGCCTAATACGAGAGAGTACAGAGGATAAAGCTGCCGATGATATTTGTGAAAACCGACAAATAATGCGGCAAAGCCAACTAAAATTGAGAATGTTAATATCATTCGCTCAAACCATGCTTCTGCAAAAACACTACTGGCTATCAAGGGTGCAATAGGGAGCAGTATGGGTAAAAGCAAACAATGCAATGCACAAATACTAGACATCCAAATACCAACGCGATCTAAAACAACATTTTTTGTCTTAGGATCCGCAACAGCTTGCACTGTAGACATCGCGCTGCTTTCTGCTTCTAGTATATCAGGCTTAAGGTCAGCGAATTTGCTGTTCATTTACTCTTCTCAAAAACCGAACAAGCTCGGCACATGGCAATTTATCGTTATAATATAACATCTAATTTGATGTCTGTAAAAGTATTAAAACGACACTCATGTATTTACTTTGAAAATTTACTCTGGGGCAATATCAGTTGTGGATCTTGGGGTTTCTTTTGCAATTCTTGGCGGTTCAAAATCATAGATGCCATCTTTGCCCTCAAAAGACAGATATTCACTCACGGAAACAAGCTCTATATCATCAGGTAGATTAGCTAACTTTCGTTGTAAAAATGAGATACTGACTTTGTAAGGATGTGCTATACCAATAACCGAGCCATTGCGTCTAGCCTTGAGTATAAGCTGCTCAAATTGCTTTTCAAGAAACGCTTCACTCGCATAATGATCAAGAAAAACATTACGCTGCGCACTTGCTACCCCATGCTGCTGAGCAATTATATGTGCTTTAGTAAATTTCGTTGTACGACTGTCAATAAAGTAGAGATTATTGTTATTAAGAACCTGCATAACTGCATTCATCTGCAATGTAATTTGCGTAAGTTTACTGCCCATATGATTATTCACACCAGTGGCATGAGGCACTGACTCCAAAGCTAACAATAATTTTTTTTCCACTTCTTCAGGATACATACTGGCTAGCAAGCCACCTTCTCCGAGTACTTCCCCATGCAATGATTCCATCGGCATATGAAGCATGACCTCTCGGCCTTGATGATAAGAATAAGTTGAAAATTGTGTCGAAAAAGGGGTATGCGGTAGTATTGAAAAGGTAACTTTTTTAGGAAGAGAGAAAGCCTCAGAATCGGCTCGTTTATTTCCGATATCGTCAATTATGATAGCAATCTGAGCTTTTTTCTGCTGATAGCTTGTGTATTGCTTGCCTTGTTGAGAACTGACTTTCACTGATTTAGTCGTCATCATATTGCTTTTAGCTTGGCTAGTTTTTGCCAGCAGCTGTCCAGCATCCACAAGGAAGGTAACGCAAACCAATAGCATGACTATGGTCGTTTTTTTTAGCACACTTCTTCTTCTTCACTTTTTATTACCAACGACTTTCTCGGCAACGCAAGTTGATGATATTAGTAGACACCGTTACGATATCAATACCCTGCAATAATTGCACTCAAAATGAAGGTAAAAAATCGATTTAGTTGAAAAAATGTAAAAAGTATCTTAAAGCTCACGTCATAAAAAGTATAAGTGTTACTGAGGTTTCGATTTGGCGGTTTAAACTGCATGGTTACGCTATCTTAGATGTCAGATTATTGGAAAGTCCATGCCAAAGTTCATTTCCATTAGCAATTTGTATTTGCTCTTCCAGAATGTCAGACAAATGCTCTCTGGTGGTCAACGGGTTAGCTAAAACCACACGGAATACCGTGATAGCTTCGCCGTTGTATTTCTCAATTTCAATACGTGTTCTGGATACGAATGACTTTCCAGCTTCGCGTTGTTGCTTTTGCACCGACACAGTTAAACTGTCTAACTTTTTATTATTATTCGTAATATCAGAAGCTGGCATGTTAGCCAACTCAGCTAAAGCGTTAGGTCTAAGTCTGTATGTGAGTAAAGATAAAGTGGGTTGGGTTGTAAGCTCAAATTCAGGATGAACGTTGATCATATCCGCAAATTCATGTGCTAACTCAATGCTTTTATCGATTAGAAGCTCGTATCCTCTGCGACCCAAAATATGCAGGGAAGAATACACCATCAAAGCCATGCCGTTTCGCGACCCTTCAAGCGTAGTAGCGCCTAAATCTTTAGAACCCTCACGTAAAACGTACTGCGCATGATGACGCACCGCATTGCTGTGTTCAGGATCTTTGAACAAAGCCATTCCTGCGCCCATTGGTACATACATTTGTTTGTGTGCATCAATGGTAACCGAATCTGCTCGTTCAATGCCGGCCAATCTCCCGCGATATCGCTCAGAAAACAAAGTCGCTCCGCCCCAAGCGGCGTCAACATGAAACCAACACTTCAATTCTTTTGCTACATCGGCAAGTTCATCTAATGGGTCAACATGACCGGTTTCGGTCGTGCCTGCTATACCTACAATCGCAAGTAGTTTATTGCCCGATTGTTGATAAGCCCTACCCAGTTTCAGCGCTTGCTCTGGGTCAAGTTTTTGGGTTGGGCTCTGAACTGTAAGCATATTGTCGCGACCAATGCCCAATACATCAACCGTCTTAGATAAAGAATAATGTCCACGATTAGAGGACATTACACCAATATTTTCATAACCATAGTGGCGATAAGCTGCAACTAAACCGGCTTTTGCAACGCCCGGGAATTTGCCATCTGGCGATAATAAATGATTTCTAGCAACCCATAGTGCAGTTATATTTGCGACCGTACCACCAGAACAAAAAGAGCCTAATGCATGATTTGCACTATGAAGATAATCTTCATAAAATTTATCATCTTGCTGATAAATCAAATTGTGCATCATGCCAAGAGTCTGCCTTTCAAGTGGCGTGAAAGCTTTAGAAGTTTCAATTTTGACAAGGTTTTGATTTAAGCCAACCAACAACTTAGCTAAGGTTAGGTGAAAATATGGCAATGCCGACGTCATGTGACCTATAAACGTAGGGGAATAAGTGTTAACTGAATGAGCAACCAATTTATTGAGTAGTGACTCAGCATGCTCGGAAACAAATTCAGGACTATCAGGCACAGAAGCCGTCAGGAAATCTTTTTCAATCTCTTCTAAAGAGGTCTTTTTTGTGACCACATGCTGAGAAAGGAAATCCGAAATATTGTCGGACAAATGCCTTTCTATTTTGGCTAACGTTGAATCACTATGCTCAGGTTTAGTAAAAACTCTAAATAAATGCTCTAAGCTAACTTCTGCTTTTGCCAATTTGTAACCTTAGGTGAAAACTTTCAAGCGTTAATTTTACCCCACTTCTACATTAATACCAAGATACTGAATGTGACATTTATCGACAAAATATATAAAATGCACGTAAAAACACTTGAATTTGTTGAAAACACTCAAGATTTTGTATTTATAACTGATACATATTGAACATCCGGTTGAATTTTAACTTAAACAAAATTAACGCAAGGTATTTAAATGAGTAATCCACGGGTCGAAACACAGTTCAAAATGGAACGCGTTGTTCCATACTTTCAACCGATTATGAATTTACACAATAATCGGGTGTGGCGATACGAGTGTCTAGCGAGGTTATTAGGTGACAACGAACATATCTTTCTACCTAGTGAATTTTTAACCATCGTTGAACAGAAGAATTGGAATGCCGAATTAACGCATCATATCTACGAACAAAGTCGCCGCTATTGTGTACATCGCAATATTCCATGGAGTATTAATCTTAGCGAAAACGATTTAAATGACGAGTCGTTAGTGACTTGGTTAATACGCTCTCATGAAAACACAACGACGACCCTATTTGGTATTGAGATCTCCCATACGGCATTGCAGAAACACTTTGCAGTTATTGCTCATTTAAATGAAAACTGTCCAAATTTGACTATTATTATAGATGATGTATCAACTTCGAGTGCCATTTTGACGCAAGCACTAAAGCTAAAAATTCAAGCTGTTAAGCTTTCAGGGAAGATGATTAACAGTCCAAATATAGATAAAAAAGCACTGACTGAACTTGTCGAACTGTGCAAAATAGGCAATACAAAACTGGTTGCGGAACACATTGAAGACAAATCGACACTTGAGTTAGTTACCTCAATGGGCATCGACTTCGGGCAAGGTTTTTATCTTTCTTCTCCCTCAGCAATTGTATGAAGCTGCCAACAAGATTGGCCTGACTCACTGTACTTTCGCTCAAACGGCGTAATAGGGACATCAGTGATTTCATTGATGTTGCTTTTTACACCATGAATACTGAGCGCTTGCTGAAATTCGCTCAGATAGATGAGCCAATTGCTCCTTACTTCAATATTGGATGAACAACCCAGCAACGCAATAAACGCTGGACTCGCATGCCAACGCTTTTGAACCTGCGCTTTTTTAGGATACGGATTGGGATAAAACAAACATTGTTTACTCACCCTCCACTTGGCTGTTTTCAGATGCTCAGCTATTAATCGCCAAAAATCGTTTAAGTCAGCTTGAAATACCCTGACATTGTTATTGATATCACCTTCTTTTTGTCGTTTGTAATGGCTGTGTTTATTCAGTCGCACGGCCGACTTGTCAATGCCAATGACCTTAGCAGTCGGGTTTTGTTGGGCCAGCACAATACTGCTTTCACCCACACCACAGCAAGCGTCTATGATCACATCACCCTGCCAACTTCCCAACCAATCAATGACCGAATCGCATGTCTGCTTGGTATGCTGCGCAATCGGCTTTTTAAATTCAGAGTGTCGATACTTATTTACAATATCAGCGAGGTCTTCATGCACACCTTGCTGATTTGTTGTAATTTCTCTTGGAATCGATTCCATTAAGCGCGAATACCAGTTCCGGTATAGAGCAGACGATAAGCGACTGCAAACAGCACAACATTTAAGCCGATTAACATACTAAGCGCTAATGTAAAATTAACATCAGCGCTGCCTAAAAAACCGTAACGAAAAGCATTGACCATATGATAAATCGGGTTAATTTGAATTACGCCCTGCCAAAAATCATTGAATACTTTCTCTAGCATCGATGCTGAATAGAACACACCACCAAGATAAGTCAGAGGCGTTAGCACAAACGTAGGAATGATACTGATGTCGTCGAAACTTTTGGCGTAGATTCCATTGATTAAACCCGCAGTAGCAAACAAAATCGAGGTCAGTAAAATAGTCACAATAATGACTCCATAATGAGCTATTTTTATATCAACAAAAAACATCGATACAAAGATAACAACGACACCGATAATAGAAGCTCTGGCAACACCACCGCCTACGAAGCCCATAATGACGACCCAAGTAGGCACCGGAGCCACAAGTATTTCTTCGACATTACGCTGAAATTTGGCACTGAAAAACGAAGACGATACATTCGAGTATGAGCTCGTGATAACGGCCATCATAATTAATCCTGGAACGATAAACTCCATATAACTAGAGCCGTCAATTGGACCAATTCTGTCACCCATAAGCTTACCGAAAATCACAAAATAGAGTGACATGGTGATAGCAGGCGGGACTAATGTTTGTACCCAAATTCGTAAGAACCTCGTGCACTCTTTAATCCAGATGGTATAGAGCGCCGTCATATTGCGATTACGCATCGGTAGTTCCTTTTTCTTGATTGGCTTCGACTAGGCGTACAAACAACTCTTCAAGTCGATTTGACTTATTGCGCATACTCATCACTTGTATGTTTTGCTTTGATAGCTCCTCAAAGACCGGATTTAAGCCACCTTGTTTAAGTACATCGACTTCTAGGGTTTGGTCATCATTCGCTCGCGTCTCAAAACCTTCAATATTTATTTGGTTAGCTCCTGATGCGAGATCGAACACATAGGTTTCAATGTTTAGGGTGGCTAAGAGGGCTTTCATGCTAGTATTTTTAACAATTTGTCCTTGATCAATGATGGCAATATTGCGACATAACATTTCGGCTTCTTCCAAATAATGCGTAGTCAGAATAATAGTAATGCCTTCCTCATTAATTTTCTTAAGGAAGGTCCACATTGAACGGCGTACTTCAATATCGACACCTGCAGTAGGTTCATCCAAGATTAGCATGCGAGGCTCGTGCATTAGCGCACGAGCGATCATTAAACGGCGCTTCATGCCTCCCGACAACTCCCTACCAGCGGAGTTTCGTTTATCCCAAAGATCAAGTTGCTTGAGGTATTTTTCGGCACGTTGTTTTGCAATTGAACGAGGAACACCATAATAACCGGCTTGATTAACGACGATTTGAAAGAGAGTTTCGAACTGGTTAAAATTAAATTCTTGAGGCACTAAGCCAATACAGCTTTTAGCGTTAACAATATCAGTCGCTAAATCGTGTTCGAATACTTTCACACTGCCGCTAGATTTATTCACTAACGAGCTAACAATCCCAATAGCTGTCGACTTACCCGCCCCATTCGGTCCTAGCAAGGCGAAAAAGTCCCCCTCTTCAACTGTTAAGTCAATGCCTTTTAGAGCCTGCACTCCACCCTTATAGGTTTTTGCCAAGCCCTTTATATCTAATGCTTTCATTATGCCTCTCAAGCCATTTTAACTTTTGTGAATATAGTGGTTTTGCGCCTACCGCGAAAAGTGGCGGTATTATGCCAAAATTCAAGCTAAATAGTCACACCTTAAAGGAATAAGATGAAAGTTAGCACTGAGAAATGCAGAAAATCGGCGCGTTAGTCAGTTCGCCGGCCCTGAGTGTATTGAATACCAACCTCGTTTTAGCTATTGATAATTGCAGGCATTACAAAGTGAACAACAGAGGAATAAATAAGTTAAAGAAGGTCCAAAATTCAAGAATACCCTTTTGACATACCATCAATGTCGTAATGTCACCAAAAGGCTGCGAGTTCAAATGGTGGGCGCTACAACAATATTAATAAGACAGCACCAGCGCAAAGCTCATAACAAACTCCATTGGCACGAAAAGCTAATAGGATAGAGGAACAAGCAAACGCGAATGTAAGACATTGGTCTAGCTAAGAGTTTCAGAACCAACAACTTAACTACGATTAATGCTTAGCAGTATGATTTTTATATTTTTTTAATTTTTGTATATAAGAAAAAACAATATCGAATATTTTGCGTACAAAGGATGTGTGTTAAATTTGATATAATTTTTACCCTGCTCGTGGAGGACAATAAATGCCTGATGAAAAATTTGTAGACCCTAGATTGCAAGCAAAGGAAGCCCAATTCCAACAATTGCATCTGAGCACCTTTGATACAATGGGTTATGCTCATGCGATTATTCAAGAAGTAAACAACAGTGGTAAGGATATTGCTGCAGACAACGATAATTATCAACAGCTATTACGCGATTATCAGGTCACCAAGAATATGGCACCTATCGCTGACTCACCGCTTGCATCGCTTTGTGAGAAAACTGACGGCAATATTAAAAATTCAAACCAAGCTCATGCTTCCATTTCACAGCTTTGTGCTGCAGCAACAAACACCCTTAATCACTGGCGTATATTAGCGGAAATTCCAGAAGATCTTTTGGATATTGAAGCAGTAAGTAGTCAACTAAAAGAAAATTATGCACATCACCTAACAGCTTGGCAACAAGTGTTAGGAGAATTCGAAGCTACCAATAAAGTGGACAATGGTTAAAACAACATTTGTTCTTGTATTATTTAGACCGGTTATTGATCACTGTCCTTGCGCAAAAGGCGACGTTCACGTCGGCGCCACATTACTTTTGCAAGCTGTTTCATGCTTACGTTAGTGTCACTTTCATCGACTATTTCGATGCCTAAGAGGCTTTCGAGGAGGTCTTCTAACGTCAACAAGCCCTCCAACCCGCCGTACTCGTCTACAACTAACACCATATGAATTCGAGATTTCAAAAATTGGTCAAAAGTGCTGGATAATGGCATGCTGCTTAGCACCGTGGGTAAAGCGTTACTCATTTCGCAGAGCTTTTTATCACCTTCACCGTTCGCTTTAGCCAATAGAATGTCAGACTTAATAACGAAACCGCTTATATTCTCGCGATGGTCGTCTTCATAAATTGGGATACGAGAAAATTCAGTGGGTAACTTTTGCTCCATAAAGTCGTTAACTGACATTGATTCAGGCGCTGAGAATACAACTGTTCGGTGGGTCATCGCATCTTTTACATTTAATGTGTGTAACTGCAATAAATTCTTTAAGAAGCGCGACTCTTGTTTGGCTAATTGCCCTTCTTGACCAGACAACTCTGCCATTGCTAATAACTCGCTTCGACTTAACCCTTTAAGCGGGCTGTCTTCTTTAAATCCACTTGTTAATTTTTCTGACATTTTTACGAATGGGTATAACAAAAGAATCAAATATTTGAGGAAATGAGCCATTGCAGGTGCTAATTGTCGCCAATAAGTTGCACCCAGCGTTTTTGGAATAATTTCAGAAAAAACCAAAATGAGAAGAGTAAGCACTGCAGAAATTATGCCCAAATATGCTTCACCAAACACAGCAGCGGCTTGAGCTCCAGCGCCGGCAGCCCCCATGGTATGTGCGACTGTGTTTAATGTAAGTATTGCTGATAGCGGTTTATTGATATCACTTGTCAGTTTGTTTAACAGTGTACCAGAAGGTTTCCCGTCTTTTTCTAAAAGTGAAATGTAAGCCTGCGAAACGCTAAGTATTACGGCTTCTGCAATTGAACATATAAACGAAAAACCGAGCGCAATAACAACATATATAATAAGCAAAAACATAGGACTAAGAAATTCTTAACAACCAAAAATTGATTGTATCACTTAGCGCAGACATATCTCATCATTCTGTGAAGAATTTCGTTATTAAATTCAAATCACTGGCTACTAATTTGCCACCTAGTGTCTATGACGAGCTCGGATACTAAATACAATCCAAAAAACAACTAATGCGCAAGTTACAACAAGTGCACTTATATTAATGTCAGGAAGTCTATTGAGAATATTGAAGTCGAAGAATTCAGAAATAATTGTTAGATAAAATAAAGCCAAACACAGCACCAATGTGCGGGTGAAGTTACGAGTTGTTAACAACGTCATATTACGTGCTCCTGATATAACTGCGTCAAGCTCCTATGCTCGAACTTATTATTATTTTTTAAAGTTGGTGGGTTAAGCACGACTTGTTCGTCACTAACTAAGAAAAAGCACGTGAAGACAATATACATTGAGCTAAATATGCACATCGCTGTCGTTATTATTAATCACTTCCTTGTTATACCCAATAAGGTAAGCCTAATCAATACCTAGGTATAAAAAATTAGACGGTAGAAGAAAAAAAAACAAACAATTAATCTCATACAGCCGCTATGAATAAAAGCTGATGCCGTTTGGCAACATAATAAATTAGTTTATTTAGAAAAAACAAATCAACTCGACTGCTATTGCGATTAATAATTAATTTATTTAAACGTACTATAAAAAATCATTCACTGTAGAGACAACACATTCATGCACTAAATTTAATCTACAATATATTTTATTAAATACTGCATACTACCAATGGTCGCAAATGTCGCCGTTTTAGTTATTCACCGGGGTGATATTTACGCTTCGCATTTTTCTCAATATCTTCTGGATAGAAATACACATCACGTAATTTACCTGCAGCATAAAGCGGGGCTTGATCATTAAAGTGCGGGCTGGCGGGATCGCCGCTTTGTCCGCCGGCTGTAATTGCCTTGGCTGTTATTTTATCACCGAATTGAACTACAGCGACAAAACTGTTGCCTCGCGTTCCGTATAGCCGTTTTGTTCCATTGAATGTACGTTGACCATATGCCGCTAATGACCCCCAACGAGCTGAAGTAAAGCCAACTGGAATGCTCTGTGCGGAGTCATCAAAAGGTTGAACGATATCGCCGGTTAAGCGCTGAAATCGGTTAATCTCGCCCCAGGGCGTTTCTGCACTGCCAAAATCAGCAATAAGCTTTGCTTTAGCTTCAAATAATGTGGCTACCCCGATCTGAGCTGTATATTCAGCAACATACTCACTGAAGCTAAGCCCACGAGCCATTGCCTCAGCCTCTGCAATCTCATTCTCTGCGGCTTTACGCCTGAGTTCTTGGCCCCAAAATACAGCAAGTGATGTCGCATTGGAGTAAATGCTGGAACGATGGTCCCATGCTTTTAGAAGTGCTATCTGCTGGGCAAGCTCAACAGCAGGGGCTGCTTTATAAGCCTTATACAAAACGGGTAGTAAAATATCAAAAGCGGTTAAATGATTATCATAAGCCGCAGCCGCTAAGCTATCAATTGTAAAATCTTTTTTACCGTCAAGCACCTCAATAGCGTGGATCCCGCGATAATTTTCAGGATAATTTTCCATATAAGATGGGTAATCCGATACCTTAGGGCTATATTTAGGCCCTGCCATCATCCATGGCCAATTATTGGTATTATTTAGATAACCACTTTTTGGATTGAGCCCACCAACGGTCTCATCCAGTGTATGCAATCCCTGCCAGTCTGTCGCCGGATTACTTCCGTCTACAGGCTCCTTCCAGTTAAATGATGGGTCACGGCGAGGAATGAAATTACTATGAAAATACGCGATATTACCGTCTGAATCTGCAAACAATGTGTTGTTTGACGAGTTGGTATGCAACTTCATATTCTCTTGATAGTCTGCATAATTTTTGGTCTTTGTGCGCCCATAAGACTGCTTTAGTGCGTCAATTGGATTTTGCATTAATGCTACGCTTATCCACTTGCCATCAAGCTCTCTTACGATAGGTCCTCGATGACTGTAAAAAACAGTGACGGTCTTTGATTTTAGTCCCATCGCCGTTTTATAAGGCAGAGTGATCTGCCTTTCACGCAGCTTCCTCCAGGTATCTCCATATTTGTAATGATGACCATCTTTACGTTGCTCAATGGTTTCTAAATATTCGTCAATGAAATCCGCTCCGCTTGACGTATGCATCCAACCTGTTTTTTCGTTGAAACCCTGATAGATAAAAAATTGTCCCCAAGTGACTGCACCATAAGCGTTCAGTCCTTCGTCGCTGCGCATATGAACCTCAGCACGGAAATAAAATGAGGTATGAGGATTAATAAGCAGAAGTGCTTTACCATTTTTGGTATTTTCAGGCGCTATAGCAAAACCATTAGAACCTTGCGGTTCCGCGTTAGGGTCTTGGGTTAGTTGAGCGACTGCGTCATCAGCTTTCGCAAGGCCATAAAAGCTCTCAAGACGGTTTATACTGATCCTTTCTATGTCGCCACCAATGCTACCTTCGGTGAAGGTCAATGCCATCCAAGGTTCAAATTCGTTAATCACCTTAGGGGTAACTTCAGGATGAGTATGCAGATAATAATTCAAACCATCCGACCACGCATTCATTAGTTTTTGCAGGTAAGCAGGGCTTTCGCTATATTTTTGTTCCATGTCGGTAGGGTCGATATATAGCTTCATGCGCAGGTCACGGTAAAGCTCACTTTCACCTTCTGATTCGGCTAATCGGCCCATGGCATTGAGATAATTTAATTCGATACGGTGGAAGTCATCTTCCGCCTGAGCATATATCATTCCAAAAACAGCGTTGGCATCAGTTTTACCATAAATATGAGGGATACCCCACGTGTCACGAGTAATGGTGACTTGGCCCGCCTGTTCTTGCCAGCGAGTTAAATCACCACTGCTTGCAACAGACGAAAAGCCCGAAAATACAAAAACGATGACGAGAAAAAATGCTTTCATTAAAACTTACCTTATAAAGAGTTGAATAACTATACGCATAACTACTATGCCTGTAGATTGCTCTGGCGTTCATCAGATTTTTGGAGTCAACCACTGAGAGACCTTTTTGTAAATTTGCTCCTTATTTATCGGTTTGGTAATATAGTCATTCATACCTGATTCGATGCACTTTTCGCGGTCGCCAACCATTGCATTGGCTGTCATGGCAATGATAGGAACCAGTTGATTTTGTTTCCCTCCATTACCGAGACGAATTTGTCTTGTCGCCTCATATCCGTCCATTTCTGGCATTTGACAATCCATTAAGATGAGCGTGTAGGGTAAGTGTTCCGTTGCATTTTTTAAACTTTCTATGGCTTCGGTTCCGTTGGATACAGAGTCGGCGGACAATCCGATATTTTCAAGTAAACACTCTGCAACTACCTGGTTAATGTGATTATCTTCCACCAATAGTATTCTTGTATCGGAAGGCCAGTTATATGCAGATTTTGAGGTAGCTAAACTGTTGTCTGCCGTTAAGATAGATGGCAACGCTATTGCCTTTTCCATTCCAGATGCAACTGAAATGGCATAAAGCAGATCTTTTGTGGTTACCGGTTTAGGAAAGTCCGCACAGAATCCAGACTTTAAACGTTTTTTAGCATCTCCCTTTTGCCCCACCGGTCTCATCATCATTAGTTTCATTTTGGAAAATTCAGGAGTGCTACTCAGTAGTTCACCTAGCTCATCTCCATTCATACCAGGCATTTTCATATCCAAAATCGCAATATCAAAAAGCACATTTCCGTTTTCATCGACGTTTTTTCGGCATTGATCCAATGCCATTTTCGCGTCTACAGCTTCTTCAATTAGCATTCCCCATTGCTCTAATTGCGCGCGCAAAAATCTTCGATTAGCCTCGTTATCATCCACTATCAGTATTCTTTTAATGGGCACATCTATATTCGATATATCACTTGTCTTGCAATGTCCTTTTTCAAGGAATAGCGTGAAGTGAAAACAACTACCACCTTTGGGATTACTGGACATTTGTATCTCTCCGCCCATTAATTCACACAATTTCTTGGTAATTGTCAGACCTAACCCTGTTCCTCCGTATTTTCTGGTCGTCGAGGCATCGACCTGACTAAATGAATTAAACAGGTAATTTCGCTTATCTTTGGGTATTCCTATACCTGTATCGGTTACTGTACAATCCATTTTTAACAGTTCTGGATCACCACTAATCGCGTTAATCGATGCCGAGACAAGAACTTCACCTGCTTCAGTGAACTTAATCGCATTGCCTACAATATTGGTGAGAATTTGCCTAATACGACCTGGGTCAGATTTGACAACGTTATAATCGATAGAACTGGTATCTAGAATTAACTCTAACCCTTTCATTTGTGCTGTTAACGCCATAGATTGAATGAACTCGCCGAGCATATCTTGTAAATTAAACTCGAGTATTTCAAGTTCCAACTTGTCCGCTTCAATTTTAGAGAAATCCAGTATTTCATTGATAATTGTCAATAATGATTCAGCACTAGTTTTCGCTATACTGGTCCTATACCTCTGTTCTTCGGTTAGTTCGCTATGTAATATCAGTCCCAGCATACCTAATACACCGTTCATTGGAGTGCGTATTTCGTGGCTCATATTTGCCAAAAATTCTGATTTCAAGTGAGTCGATTCTTCGGATTTCTTCAACGCTTCAACTAAATCCTTAGCTTGCGTATTTAATGAAGCTGTTTTCTCAGTAACTTGCTCTTCAAGCGTTAAAACAAACTGCTTCTGTCTCACTATTTCTGCCCGCTGTATACGCGTTCTTAAATAAACTAAAATGGATACGATAAGCAAGGCTGCAAATGCATACAAGCTATATGCCCACCAGGTTTTCCAGGGCGGTGGTGATACACGCAAGTTGATTGACAGTAACTCCGTCCCCCATTTGCCACTACTGTTAGTCGCTTTTACTAATAATTTATAAGAGCCGCCCTCTAAGCTTGTAAAAGAAGCGGTATTTTGATTACCAATATCAATCCAACGGTCATCATATCCTTCTAGTTTATAAGCATACTGATTCTTGTTAGGAGCAATAAAATCTAATATAGAGAATTCAAAAGAAAAAAAGTAATCCAAATAAGACAGCTGAATATCAGTAACATAAGAATAAGGTGTTTCAAACTTTACTGACTGCCCCATCTTATTGAATCCCGTTAGAACAAGCTTAAATTCATTAGCAATTGGCGCTACATATGCGGTGTTAAAATATTCAATACCCCTTTGGCTGCTGGTAAATAGCGTTTCATTACCGCCCTGTATCAGACTATTTGCGTAGAAGTTTGAACCCAACAAGCCATTACTACCGTCATAGTTGGTTACTTCTCCCAATACTGGGTCTAGCTTTGAAATTCCTTTATTCGTGGTTAGCCATAAATGGCCATTTTTATCATCGGAAATCGCGCGTATCAAAGAAGTAGGTAATCCAGTTTTGGCGCTGAAATGTTTAAAACTTTTTGTTTCAGGGAGGTATCGGTTAAGCCCTTTTTGAGTGGAAATCCAAATTTCTCCATCCCTAGATTGATGCACATCCTGAACTATGGCTCCCAATAAACTATCAACTATGTTTTTATCACTTTTAAATGAAATAAATCGTTGATTGTCTTCCTGCCAAAGGTTGACTCCATCACCGGTACCCACCCACATATTTTGTTCACTATCTTTAAAAATTTCTAAAACTTCGGGATGAGATAATCCTAACGATTCATTCAAGTGAGTAAAGGTGTTATTCAGAGGATCATAACGATAAAGACCATTTTTATAAGTACCAATCCAAAGGTTTCCGTATTGATCCACGCTAAGGGCTCGTAACTCTTTAAACTCCTCATAATTTGGATCTAATTTAGGGTATGTTAATAACTCAACCTGCTTAGTTTCTAAGCTGAATTTAGCTAAACCGTCACCTTGTGCAATCCACAAACTATCAGTACCATCCGGAAATATAATGGGTTTTTCGAATAACTTACTTTCATCATCGCCATTCTTAAAAATGGGGTCAGATAATTTTTCTAGTGTTTGTGATGATACATCCCATCTATATAATTGTGATGAAGACGATACAATTAACAAATCACCATTAGCGTCCGTTGCGATGCCATTAGGTGCGGTCAATTCAGGATTGTTAATTGACTTAAATTTTCGATGCGGCATTAACTTATATATACCGTGAGTTTCGCTGGTAACCCATATTGTTCTAGAACTATCTTCGAAAATCACTCTTAAGCCATTGTTCTGCTCAAGGTTAAATTGTTCAATTTGGGGGCCTGAATTAGATTGTCGAAATAAACCTTTACTGGTAACAAACCAAATATAACCTTCCTGATCCTCAATCATAGAGTTCACTTGACCTAAGTATTCATCATCAAAGGTTTTTAATGGTGTAAAAAGGGTATTTCGTTTATCAAAGGTAAAAGGGCCTCGTTGTGTCCCAACGTAAAGCTGTTTTTTTGATGTTTTTAAAAGACTTCGGATTTCGTTTGCGCCCGAAGGTGTTTTATTCTCTGGGGCAGGTAGAAAGTGAGAAAAGGTTCCCTTAGTCTTATCATATAAGTTTAAGCCAAAGCTGGTGGCCACCCAAAGGCTATCGATATCGTTGTCTTCAATGTCCCATATTCTATTATGAGATAAAGCCGATGGGGCATCATCAATTTTTTCAATATGCTCAAAATTATTATTACCGAGATATCGACTTAATCCTTTATCATATGATCCTAACCAAATAACTTCTCGTTGGTCGTGAAATAAGGACTGTATTCGGTTTGATGAGATCGAATTAACACGAAGTGGATCATGAATAAAATTCTTAAATACCCCTGTTTGAGGGTCATAAAAATTTGCGCCTCCTCCCCAAGTGCCAATCCATATTTTTCCATTATGGTCTAGCATAAGGTTACCTGCATCATTATGAGCCAAACCGTTTGCACTCAAGCTATCATATTCAAACAGAGTGACCTTTCTACCGTCATAACGCATGACGCCATTTTCGGCGGTCCCAAACCAGAGTAAACCTTGCTTATCCTGAATGATTGAATATATCTCAGAAGAAACGAATCCATCTTCCTCTGTTAGCCTTTTTACAGAATATTCGTTAATAAGTTTTGAAGTTTGTGCATTGCTATAGACTGGAAAGGTAATCCCAACCAATAAGATAAAACAATATACAAAGCGAGTAACAATCAACATGTTATATTCCAAAAAGCTTAAGGTTATCGTAAATCAGAGGAGTGCCACAAAAAAGTTCAACAATTAGTATACACAATAAACGTTACAGTGGAGCTATTCAATAAGCAACACGCTGCGCTGTTGATGCAATCATGAAGTAAAATCGACTATTCGAATAGACCGAGACAGCAGAAATCAAGGTGAGGTTGGGCCTTAACATTCTCACCGAAAATCGAAATGTCGGTGGCCGCTTCGTGCTGGCTATTGGCCTAGTGCAGTTACAATCATAAAATAGTGGTGTTCGTGGGACGCTCGAAATGAGGGTCTGTGAATGTTTACTAGCGCTGCAGATTTTGTTTAGTCAGTCTTGAGATAAAACGCTTTTATACTTGCGATCGATCTGTCGCTGCTAAAGCAAGAGCGATATAATGACGATTTAGCCACTCCTCATTCTCAAAACGGCAGTTGGTCTGCAACCCCTTTTCCTTCGTCAATTATTCTTTACCCAAAAGGAGAGGGATACATCAAATTTGACCAAAAGAGAGCCGACGAATACTTCAAAAAAGTCACAGATAAAATGGCCTGATTCATTATTGAGGTTAAAAAAAAGTGGCACAAAGCAGGATTGTCACCGCTCTTAATTAGCCAACATGACTTGATTCCTACCCGCATTTTTGGCAGCATAAAGTGCCTGATCGGCTCGCTCAATGACATTATTTAAAATGTCTCCTTTCTGTTTAATAGCAACCCCGAATGATGCCGTAACCGATGGAATAGTATCACCTGTGCGTTTATTATTAAAAATAATAGATGAAAGTTTAATTCGAATATTTTCAGCGACTTGCTGTGCTTTTTTAATATCATAACGTGGGCATAATAGCGCAAACTCTTCACCACCAAATCGAACAGGTACGAGCGGGTCTTTGCACTCTTTTCGTAGCAATTGAGCAACAAACTTCAGAATTTGGTCACCGATTAAGTGACCATGAGTGTCATTAAATATTTTGAACTTATCGATATCCATAATAATCATTGCAAGTTCATCGCTGTCGCCACTTTCTTCAACAAACCGATGGTAGATTGATTCCAGCACTCGTCTGTTAGATAAGCCCGTCAATGGATCAGTATTTGCCTCTTTTTTACTGTGTTCAAGTTCCGCTTTTAGCGAATTAATTTCCGTTTGAGCCGCTATTAATTCGCCTTGAAACGCATCGTTTGCGCTACAAATGGCACTTGCGTTATCACTTAATTGGGCCAACACAGGTGCTATTTCTGAATCAACCGTGTGAGTGCCTAGCACTTGTAAATTATCCATAAGGGCTTTTGAATAACCGGTTGTTTGCTTCGCCGTTTTATCCAAGGAAACAGATAAATTATCCACCATATGAGAGAAGGCTTTGTGGAATGACTCGAGCTGCTTTTCTTCGCCTTTATCCAACTGCGTTATATGCTGAATAAATAACGCTTCACCTACCTCTGTAGGGCAAGTCCCATAGCGTTCTATAGTTTGGTCTAATTCTTTATTTAATGCCGGAAAGGCTTTCGAATAATAGCTGTACCACAATGTGTAATTTAGCGGATTGGGCACAATTTCATATTTGACCATGGCAGGAATAGCTTGACGAATATAGTCTGCAGCTTGGTCTGAATTTTCGGAAAATTTCATTTATGCTCTCGATTAGTTTGTTGGATCATCAAACCTTTTTGGTTAACTGACACATTGCGTTGCATTAATAAACTAATATATTAATAATTTGGATAGTTAAAGCAATAAATAAAACAAATTTTTAGCTTTTTTTTGATCAAACGCCAAATCAGTTAGACTTTAGTTTAACCTATTGGGCTGTCTCTCGACAAAATGAGGACGAGTGCTCACCACACCGAACGCATGAGCAGTTACACCATTGGCATTGCGGAATTAGATTAGGCCCGAATCGAACTCAATTATGATTAAACTAGGCTAGACCTACTCGCTCTAAATTTATTCAGCGCGCCTTGAATAATCATCCATTGAGCTCCGTAATAGGTTGTCATTATTAAATAACCACCCAGGGGTAACGGATGCAAGAAGCGGTCAATAGCAATAAAAGAATCCGACAAAATAAACACTAACACCCCAAACACAGACCATCTTAGCGGCATATTCGATTGCATCGCTAAAAGCCCCATTAAACCAATAACCGTTAAGTAAGCAAAAACAGGGAGTTTCAGTTCACCTAAATGAGGGGCCAATAAGAATACCATTATTAGCATAAAAATAAGAATAAAGACTGAAATAGGCCAGCGCGTTTTAACTGAGGACCAATTGCGGGCATAGAATATTCCGTAGTGCAGTTGAGCTATTAAAAATGCACCAACGCCCAGTATGAAATGTCCTTGTTCGAGCAGAACATCACCGCCTGCACTGAATACCAATGCTAAGAGCAATAGCGTCTTACCAGAAAAAACAGGTGTTCTAGCAACGGCAAAAACTAAAACAATAAGCGGTAAAATTTTGATTAGCCAAGATATAGTTAGTGTGCCAAACGGAAGAAATATGAGGTATAGCATTGAAAAAACCAAGAATAGTGCACTGTATATAGCTTGCATTTTGAAATTTTATTATTATTTTGATAATCTTTTACTTTGGCATAAACCTGTTTTTTATTCAAACTAAGTTCGCAGAGGATAGTAAAAACTGTCCTTTACTTAAGCCTGTATTACTCAATCATGCATCGTAAAATGACTAAACACGCCCTAGCACACGAACAGGAAATTGCACAAAGCCTACCTGCTCGAAAAACCCGCGAATTTGCAGATACTGCGGGTACCGCTATTTATCTTTGCTCCCGCGCGAGTAACTATGTATGTGGCTATACGGTTGTTTTGGATGGTGGACAAGTCGCAAATGCGGGATGATAATTTCAACCTGACGATATTAATCTTTAAACGTTATATCGAGCTTATACTTTGCAAATAATTCATTTATAGTGTCTTTGTACAATGGTTTTACGATATAACCTTTTGCACCTCTTTCAATTGCATGCGATACAATTGCTTGATTTTTGGTTCCCGAAAGCATGATGATTGGCGTGTTGCAATTAATACCATTGCCTTGGCTAACTTGTTCCACGATATCAATACCGTTTGTATCTGGCAAATTCACATCCATAAATATTAAATCATAACGCTGGCTGGCAATTGCCACTAGGGCTTTTCGGCCAGTATCAACAACATCTAATTTCACCTTATAATTGTCCAACAAATCCCGTGTTAGGAGTATGCTGATAACATCATCCTCAACGACTAAAATTACAGGGAGTTTATGCTTTTTATTTATTAATGAGTCTGGGGCAACGCCCTGATAATATAGTTTGTTAAAAGTATATTTTTCCGGTAATTTGTGCTTAATTCTATCAACGGTTTTGATTTGTGTTGCATTTGATTTACTTTCTTCCTGGTTTGATGTTCCGAGTGCTTGCTCTAACAAATTCATCGCTTTTTGTTGAAGTTTGAGTAACACCGGTCTTATTTCATCTGAACGTATCACGGCAAGCATTTCTTTGAGTTTATTAATATCCAAGTCAACACTTTGGTTATTTTGTAATTTGTTAGTTGCACGATCGAGCGCAAAGTCAATTTCCGCAATACACTTTTCAAACTCAAGACGCAATGCGGACCTTTTTTCCAGTCCTTTAACAATCGAGGTTTTAACCTCTGGGGGGATATTCTTTATCTGTTCGACGAACTCCACATCATCACTTTTCAAATTTACAACAATTCCTAACTCGATTAATAAATGTTCACAGATTAGGATAACACGATGGATTTCATAAACAGGTCTTGATACTAAATAGTCGTCGATTGCGCCATTGCGAAACGCGTTATATGCGTTTGTTTCAAATTGTCTAGGTATTAGTGATACAATTCTGTGCTCACAAATTTCATATTCTGAAACCGCATCCAATGAACGATAATAGCTTGCTAAGCCATCTGTCAAACCTTCGCCTGTGATTAAAAATACTTTGGAGGTCTTATCAACAAGTAATCTGCATAAGTCCTTTAAAGTTTCAACCACCGTGATTCTTTTAAAATGGTTGATTAAGGTCTCAATGATTATTCTATCACTGCCTGCGTCAGTTTGAAAAACGACAATGTGATTATTTAGTTTAGGGTTCATCGTTATTCAATTCCACCTCTAATAAGTCATCTATTGCTATACTCAAAGCTTGAATAGCATCTACGTTAGCGTTAGCTAACCTCAGTTTTTACTAAACATTAAGTAAAATACGCCTATCTAAGCCAATAGCGTTGATCTAAATCAATTTCTGATTAAGACAAAACAAAAATCCTCACTACCGTGGCATTTTATTTTTGACTTGCGCAAAAAAAATAGACTAAGAATTGATGATTTTGAACCCGCAGTCATTGACCTTGCAGTCAATTTTATCAAAGGAGTCTTTATGATAGACAATTACTCATTAAATACGAATAAATTGTTTTCTGTTCACATCAACCTAATATAAACGCATTAATTTGATTCGAGTTAACATATTGAAAGACATAAAGTGGCTAGCCTATGGCTGGTCGTAATAGAACCCCTTGAAAATACCGTTGAGAGTTATTATGCGTAATTTACCGAAAAATGAGCCATTAACTTTTGTTGTCTGTGTAGGTTTTATCGTAGAATAGCGATTATAGTTTTAGACAGTGTTAATGCGTAAATAAAATGAATACAGCGAATCATCCAGATGACCACCATAACGAAATAGAATTAATTATTGGAAACTCTAACGCCAATTTTTCAGGTGTTACCTCTACTATGTTGCAAGTATTATCTGAGCAACAAAAATTAATTAACTTGCGTGTTATGGGGAAGCATCACTTAACTGACGACTCATTAAATATTAGTTTTTGGAAAGTAGCTAAAATATGTCGCAAGCCATTAGACGATGGTCGTTATAGAATTTTTCATGCTCGTCGTGTTGATGAAATGATTCAAGCTTTAATATTGAAACATGTTTTTCAAGCCAAAATTAAAATTATTTTTAGTAGCGCAGCACAACGATATCGCAGTAACTCAACCATTTGGTTAACCGATAAAATGGATGCCGTGTTAGCGATGTGCAAAGCATCAGCGCGTTATTTACATAGACAACCAGATGCCATTATTTATCATGGCGTGAATACTGATGTGTATGCTACTCCAGTAGATAAAAAAGAGGCTTGGCAAACATTAAATTTATTACCCAAGGGTGTTAAAAAGGGTAAACGCGGCATTGCAATTTTGGGACGAGTTAGGGCACAAAAAGGTGTTCATATTTTTGTTAAAAGCTGTATTAAGTTGCTTGATAAATATCCAGATTATACCGCTGTTGTCGTAGGTTTAATTAGCTCAAGTAATGAAAGCTTTGTGAAGGTATTACAAGCTGAAATTGAGCAAGCAGGTTTAAGCCAACGTATCGTTTTTGCGGGTGAACAAAATTTTGCTGATATTCCGAAAATATTTAGTGGTTTGTCGTTGGTTGTGGCATTAAGTGATAACGAAGGTTTTGGTTTAACCATTTTAGAAGCGATGAGCAGTGGTGCAGCCGTATTGGCTAGCGAGGCAGGTGCATGGCCTGAAGTAGTTCGAGAAGGAACAGATGGCTATGTTGTACCTGTTAATGATTTAACTGCGGTTGTAGACAAAATGGAATTACTGCTTAGTGATCAAGAAAAATTAGCACAAATGGGAATTAATGGCCGAGAAAGGGTGTTAGCACATTATTCCGTTCAGCGCGAAGCTAGACAGTTGGTCGAATTTTTTAGAAATTTAATGTGAAAAGATTCAGGAGCTATTTACTTGGATGCGACCTTCTGGTTCTTAATCCGGTAATGGTCAACTAAAACTGTATGCAAAATAATTGCCTCAATCTTCCGGACACAGCAGAGCAATTAAAGGCTTCAGTAAAACTTGATTTTATTGAAGCACCGTAGAAATATCGCCATGATAGTATCGAAAATTGCTCCCTAGAGATGGGATGGAGTGATTACCGAGCCATCAACCCAAGCACCAAATGTGCAATTTAACATTGAATAACGCAGCAATTGATGTCGCTAAGCGCATTGGTGTAATAGACGTTAACGTGGATGGTAACAAATGTGAACCATTGAATATTTTGAAACGTCTAACCTGTGAGTACCTAAAACAGAAATTTGCTATCTGAGTAAAATCAATAAATTGGTGACCTTAAAAAGCTGTTCTTTTAAAAGTCGGGGGTTATTACTATGAGTGTTATCTTCATTTTACTCTCAAGTATTATAGGAAGGAGATTTTTTGATACAGTGGAGATTATTCTGACCAATACCAACTGGTCACGTTATAACGATACTTATTTGTATTTTCAGCGGTTACTTCTTTTACCCAGTGCTCAGAGCCCGGTGAGGAAGGATCAAACAAAACACAGCGGTTGTACAAAGGCGCAATATCTATTGGTTCATCATCCTTGCCCATAAAAACAAGTTCACCACCGGCATTGTTGTTCCATTCTCGATTTAAATACAACAGCATACACACCACTCTTCCAGGAGAATCATCAGCATGTTGATTAACAAAGTCACTGGCGCTTAAGCGAAAGTAATTGGTATTAACTTCTGGCTTAGCCACATTAATATCGGTTAATGGCACATTAAAAATACGTGATAACAAGGTCATAAATTCATCCCCACGCAAAAATGACAAAAATTCCTGAGCTATATTTAAGTTTGTAGCACTTGCACTCAGAGCTTCACGTTGCCAAACATCTCGCTTTACAAAACGTTCATCATTGCTGGTGTTTTGCCACTGGCCGCTATCGACGTATAAAGCAGAATAAGTGTGTTTTTGAGTTTGCCAGCAATACGCTTGGTGCAACACTCCCAAAACCTCATCAAGGGTGGCTATATCAAATAAATTGTCAATAACGATATGATTGGGAATAGAGTTCAATAAATACTCTCGATATGCGCCTATCGCAGAATCGATTACTTGCTCTTCATTCAGCCACATTTAAACGACTCACTTGTAGTGTTAGATAAATTATTGGAACGTGATAATACAGGCTTGAACAATAATTCCTATAATTTGATCTTTAAAATTAACCGGACAGCTCTGATAATGTTCCGCCAAAATAAAAGCCCAATCCACGACATTATTAATTTTTAATTCGAATGTCCTATTCATCAGTTTGCTAGCATTTAGACGAACTTAATCATAATTCACACTGAACAAAGTAAATGCAGACACTTAGTTTAAAATTGATAAAATAGTCGTCTTATTTATTACTTGCTAGAATAACCTACTATCGGGTTTATTAGGTTTAGCCATAAGAACAAAATGCTTTATATAACCTTATTCTTTACCGCATTTATATCCGCTACATTGCTACCTAGTTCGTCAGAAGTAGTAATGAGCGGAATAATCATCCAAGGTAAAGCTAACCTATGGCTTATTTGGTGGGCCGCCACATTCGGCAATGTGTTGGGGAGCTGCGTTAATTATTGAAGTCTTTTGCCTGCGGAAAATTCGCAAAACGGAAATAACTGCACCGATAACCTCTAAGGATAGTCCAAATTTGTAATCTACCAGAGGTTTAAAGACGGGGCAGATACGCCATAAATGCGGGACAGATTTATTAACTTAGGCGTTTCAAATTATAAGACACCAATTAAATAAAAGGCAGTCAACTTTGACAAAACCAATAGTCGGTTTAATAAATTTTCTCTGGTGTGTGCCTCGATCAATCAGCACCGCTTTCGAGAAAATGATGGAAAATACAGGTCAATTTAATGTGATTGGCGAGCCATTTATTGATATTTATAGGCAAGGGATAATTTCACCTAATGATTTTGAATCAGCAAAAGCACAATTCAATACTTTATCGGATGCGTGGCGACTTCCATGAAAACGAAACAGGATTTGAAGGTCAGCAGGTGTTATTTGATAAGATACATCAAGTATCGGGTATAAAGCCTTTCATCATAAATGCTGATCAACTGATACAAACACCAGCTCAAGTAGTGAAACAGTACTTTGCATACATTGACCATCGTATGCCGAGTCATGCCTTAACATGGGAGTCGGGTTCAAGAGATGACTGGAAAGGAAGAGAATCGTGGCATGTTGACGCCATCAACAGTCGAGGATTTACTGATGATAAAAGGTCGATAAATAGAAAGAAAATGCCTATCCGTGTGGAGGCCTTGATTAAGCAAAACATGAGTTATTATGAGTATATGTGCGAACAATTATTGCAACAAGAACAACATCTTAAATGAACATATATTTGTAGTCGTAAAACTAAATTTCGCCCCTCGCTGATCGATACCTCAACCCTATCGGCTTTATCGAAGCGTTGTCTGCTCACTACAAAAGCTTACCCGAATATGCTGAAAGAAAGTGTGATGTCGAAAACTTACTGCAACTCAAGGGGCGATATAGTTTGCCCTTAGGTTAGAAGCATCACACCAGTTAATTAAACTTCGGTATACTTGAACCGCTCAATATCTGAGCCTGCGCGAGATCCGTATCGCCTTTTAACACTTTCAAGATTGTGTCTTGAACAAGAGTTCGCATTCCATCTTGCATTGCTTGTTTTTTGATTTCTGAAATCGCACTTTTAGTAAAAATTAGGCTACGTAGTTCAGGTGTCATTACCAATAATTCATGAACACCTGTGCGTCCCTTATAACCTGTGTCATCACACTTTTCGCATCCGGTTCCTTTGTGCAATTTAAAATCATCTGCTAGGTTTAACTCGCTGAAAAATTCTTCACCATATTGGCGATTTATAAATTCTAATTCGATTTCAGAGGGTGAATAAGCCTCTTTGCAACTTGGGCACAATGTGCGAATTAAACGTTGTGCAACAATACCAACACAAGCATCAGAAAAGTTTATCGGATCCATACCCATATCAATTAATCGGGTAATGGTTTCTGATGCTGAGTTTGTATGCAGAG
>JAWUVZ010000110.1:0-57413 GCA_034112105.1 Glaciecola sp.
CTCGAACAAAGGACAAAATAAATATAAACACGACCGGACTCAGTATTGCCCAACTCAAACCTAACTTGTCGTTGAAGCCGGTTCGAATTTCGCGGGCAAACAAGGCAAAAATAACATCTCGCCAAATTTCCCAATTATTGCGTTTAATTACCGTAGTCATAAACTACTCAGCAACAATACGTACAATGTTATTTAACAACATTGGCAGCAATCGCAATTTGATACACAATTTGCGTAATATCTTTAACTGCTTGCAATATCTTCGTATCAATTTTCGGTAATACTAAAATTTGGTCGCCAGCTCTCAAGGCTAGGGTGTTTTCATCCCCAAACCATATACTTTGCGCATCCATAAACACGGTAAGTCCGTTAGCGCGGATTACCGCTATGCGTTCATCATTGGCTCTTTCACTGAACCCACCGGCCCACGCCACGTAATCGCTAATACTCGCCTCCGGGTTATATACAATGGCTTGCGGCATGAGTACTTCACCCGCCACTTGTATCAGGTCGGTGCGCGCTGGTATGACAATTTCGTCGCCCTGCTCTAGCCTGATATTCGCCACATTGCCATTTTCAGACACAACGACTTTACCCAAGGGCTCGATTTGTCTGGCCCTGGCTATAAATTGCGAAACTAACTGTGCTTCTTGTGCGCGTATTCTAGCTTCACCGTCTGAAGTTGCTGGTGCCGTGAATATACTACGTTCCAGCCTATTTAATGACTCATCTATTAGCATTTTTTGCTGTTCAACGACGCTTTCCCGTTTGATATAAATGGCGCCATAGTTGGCTTGCTTGGGATCAATTTCTACATGACTAAGTACATCTAATAAGCGGGTATTGTTATCGACCGTGTAGAATGATGGGCCCAGGTAACTACCTGATATTTGCACGCTGATAACTTGCGGTCGTAAGTCGTCATTAAACAACACCACATCACCGTCAACCATATTGAATGCGTCGAACTCAGCGATGGGTAAATAAACTGAAATAGGTCCACTGTTGCGGTTACCGGTAATTGCCACATGGCTAGTTTTCTCAAGTGGCCTTGAGTAATAGGTTAAATCAGTACCCGAGGTTTTTTCTTGTATCAGTTCAAATCTGAAGGGATAACGAGCGGATCCTTCAACCGTGACCATCGCACCTTGTTCCTTAACTAAAATCACATCTTTATCTTTAAACGAAAAAGCCGGCAGTTTACCTTCCTTCAAAAAGTCGTAAAGATCATAATCCAGCACGATCTTTTGATTTCTAAGCACCTGAATACTTCGGTAGCTGCCGCGATGTGGGTCGATACCTCCAGAGCGTTTCAGATAAAACAGCACTGAATCTGAGGCCAAACCAGCATATTGCCCAGGGCGAAGCACTGGACCTGAAACAAAGACACTCACTGGAGTAGCGGTTAATAAATTAACGTAAATACTCACGTTATTGTTAAAGACGGTTTTAATGCTTTGAGTGACTACCGCGTTGATCTGGTTAGCGGGCACATCTTTGACCTTAACAGGCCCAACATCGGTAATAAAAATATTACCCTGATTGTCCACAGTAATCACTTCTGCGCGATTAACGATGCCCCACATTTGAATGGATATTTTGTCGCCTGGTGCCACAAGGTATGAGCTATTTAAACCGTCACTGCGCTCAGATTCAAAACCACCTTGAAACAAATTAGCGCCATAAGGTGGCGGCAATCCCTCTTCACCGGCGGGCAATGGACCGGAAGATGAAGGAATATTGATTGGTCTATTTCGACCTGTGCTGTTACCACCCGATTGCATATACTGCGACATATCAACCCTGTCACTGGCTCCAGCCTGCTGGGCTTGTCTTAGTTGTTCTTCTGTCACAGATTGTTGCGCTGTTGCAATACTTGTCATAAACGTCAATATAATCACAAAGCACATCGGTAACTTTTGATGCGTCTTTGTTTGCTGTTTGACTTCCCACTTCCAAGTTAAATTCATAAACCCGCTTCCTGCATATCATTCTCATTGTATTCAGAAATTACTTTATTGACTTTAAACCAGTCGCCTAGTTCGTTTAAGCAATAAATATCTTGACCTTTTTGCTCTAATGTTAATTTACGGCAAGTTAACCCAGTAGCGGCGAAGAACTTGTTACCCATCACGACCGCCTGGTCTGGCATGGCGAAAACGGTTCCGACACTCGAATTGGCTAACGCGTCAGATAACAAAATACCGACAGCCGCGGAAGATGTAACGAATTGATTTTCAACTAGAGCTCGAGATGCTGTAGGCTGATTAATGCTAGTACAACCCTGAGCGAAAATTAAAACTGCGAGAAGTAAAACCTTGTTTTTCATGAAATTATGCGAATCCGTTATATAGTATGTGGATCCTACCGCTTAAGCACTCAAATGACAAATGTTAGTTCAATATCCAGGGGGATTTCTTCCTATTCAGCACATAGCAAATCATTTAACAAACTTGCAAGTTCAACAATTAATACTGCATACTGCGTCCGGACATACAGAAAAATAAAAACAAACTGTTTTCAAGGAATACTAATGACAATAGAAAAAAATAATGACCGAAGTTTTGTTGGTCATCCAATCGGGCTGCTGACACTAGCAGGAACCGAAATGTGGGAACGCATGAGCTATTATGGCATGCGCGCGCTTCTTGTTCTTTTTATGGTACTTGCTATTGAGGAAGGTGGACTAGGTTTATCCGTCGCTACCGCTTCAGCAATCTATGGTTTATACACTGGTGCCGTTTACTTCTTTGGTTTACCCGGCGGCTGGATTGCAGATCGCTTAATTGGTGGTCAAAAAGCCGTATTTTATGGCGGTTTCGTGATCATGATTGGTCATATCATATTGGCCATTCCTTCCGATTCAACTTTTTTCTTAGGCTTGATTTTTGTGGTGTTGGGTACTGGCCTATTAAAGCCTAACATTGGCGCTATGGTTGGCCAATTATATGGTTCAAAAGACCCCCGCCGTGACAGTGCTTACACCATTTATTATATGGGTATTAATATTGGTTCATTAATCGGCTATGGCGTTTGCGGTTACTTGCAAGTAAACATGGGTTATCACTGGGCTTTTGGTGCCGCTGCTGTCGGTATGGGTATTGGACTAATCCAATATAAACTGACACTGCATAACATCAAAGGTGTATCCGACAAGCCGGTTGTGCCATTAACACCTGCAGGTCAGCAAAGAGCATACATTATTATCATCGGTGTTATGATTGCGTTAGCAACACTCACTGTTTTAGTTTATACCGGTACGGTTGGTTTCGACCCGATTATCGTTGCTAAGCAGGTTGCCATCGCAATAACGTCTATATTCTTACTCTACTTCGGCTACATCTTCTTTGGTGGAAACTTAAATGGTGACGAACAACGCCGCATGGGCGCATTGTTCTTAATTTGTTTAGCATCAACCTGTTTCTGGGCTGGTTTTGAACAAGCGGGTTCTTCACTGAACTTGTTCGGCCAAGACTATACGCAACGTATGATTGGCACGTTTGAAATTCCGCCAGCATGGTTTCAATCAGCTAACTCTATTTTCATCATCATTTTATCGCCTTTCTTTGCGTATATGTGGATGGCACTCGGTAAACGTATGATCGAACCAAGCTACAGCGTTAAGTGTGCGATGGGTTTAATTATTATGGCGTCTGGCTTTATTGTTATGTTCTTTGCGGCGCAGTTAGCGGCAAGTGGCTTAAAAGTAGCGCCATATTGGTTGGTTGCTACCTACTTCTTGCATACTGTGGGTGAGCTGTTTTTAAGCCCGGTTGCATTAAGTGCGGTAAGTAAGCTGTCACCAAAACGCTTCTCTGGTCAGATGATGGGTGTGTTTGTATTAACTTATTCAATGGGTAGTATCATTGCTGGGATTTTTGCCGGTAAATTCGACCCAGAGCAAGTTGATCAAATGCCTGGGCTTTACCTGCAAATAACCTACTTCAGTGTCGCAATTGGTATTGTATTGCTGTTGTTATCAATGAAAACCGGTAAATGGGAAAAGTTGGCTGAGAAAGACCCAAGCTAATTAAATACTGATATAAAAAAAGGCGATTATTAACTAATAATCGCCTTTTTTATAAACGTCATATTATTTTAAAAGTGGCTTCCACCAAGTTTCATTATTTAAATACCACTGAATAGTTTTCTCAATGCCTGACTCAAAAGTTTCAGTAGGCTCATAGCCCAATTCATCATTTGATTTCGACGGGTCTATCGCATAACGCCTGTCATGCCCGGCCCTATCAGTCACAAACTCAATCAAGTTTTCTGCAGTACCGTTAATGGCATTTTGTGCTGATGGGAAACGAGACTGCAACGTGGCGTCTTCACTAAATACTTTGTTTAATAAGTCGCATAACAGGTTAACGATATTAATATTTGCCCACTCGTTATTACCACCGATATTGTAATTTTCGCCAAGCATTCCAGACTGAAGCACTAAATCAATACCTTTAGCATGGTCGGCTACATACAACCAATCTCTTATTTGCATTCCGTCGCCATAAACTGGTAGTGGTTTGTCACGCAGAATATTAGTTAAAATTAACGGGATCAACTTTTCAGGAAAGTGGAACGGACCGTAATTATTTGAACAATTACTGGTTGTCACATTTAGACCATAGGTATGGTGATAAGCTCGAACCAAATGATCACTTGCCGCTTTACTTGCTGAGTAAGGCGAGTTGGGTGCATAAGGGGTGTCTTCATTAAATGCGGGATCATCGGCTTCTAACGAACCATACACCTCATCAGTACTGACATGATGGAAGCGATGGTCGGCTTTGATACCGTTATCCAGCCATACCTTTTTAGCTGCCTTGAGCAGTGAGTATGTGCCAATGATATTAGTTTCAATGAACTCATCAGGCCCGGTAATAGAACGGTCTACATGCGACTCAGCCGCAAAATGTACAATAGTGCAAATGTCGTGTTTTTGTAATAGTTTTTCAACAAGATCTTGGTCGCAAATATTGCCGTGAACAAACTCATAGTTTTCAGAGTCTTTAACTAAGTTTAAACTCTCAATATTGCCCGCATAAGTTAATGCATCTAATACAACAACAAGGTCACTAGGGTACTTTGCTTTCCAATAATGAACAAAGTTGGACCCAATAAAACCGGCACCACCGGTGACAAGAAGCTTTTTCAATTTAATTAATCCTGTATTTTCATTTCTTTAATTTTTATTAAGACCGACTCTAATGCGTCTTCCCAATAGGGTAATTCAACTAACGGCAATGCCGCCTTAAAAGAATCTTTAGATAAAACACTGTAATGCGGCCTTTTAGCTGGCGTAGGATAATCTGCTGTATTAATAGGTTTGATCGGGATTACTTTTGACAATAAACCGTACTGAACACCTAATCGCTGAATACTTTTAGCAAAATCAAACCAACTCGCTACACCTTCATCTGTAACATGGTAAATACCCGCCAGCTTATTATGTGCAGAGGCTATACAAGCACGTGCCAAGGTATCAACTGACGTTGGGGAGCCAATTTGGTCACTTATAATGGTTAGCTGTTCTTTTTCTTGCATAAACCGCAGCATTGAAGCAACAAAATTACCGCCAAATTCAGAATACACCCAACTGGTTCTCAGAATACAACTGCCATTAGCGTTAGACTCTTTAATTGCCTGCTCACCTTGCATTTTGGTCTTGCCGTATATATTAACAGGATCATAGTTATCGTCGGGGAGGTAAGGTGAACCTTTGTCTCCTTTAAACACATAATCAGTGGAAACATGAACAAAATGAATACCGTTGTGTTTGCAGTAGTTACTCAGTCTTTCTACCGCCTTGTAATTTACTGTTGTTGCTTTATTTTCTTCACTTTCTGCTAAATCAACAGCTGTATAAGCTGACGCATTGATAATTGCGCTCGGCTTAATGTTGTCTAATGTTTGTATCAAGCTATCTGCTGTAATATTGATATCATCGCGGCCTAAGCAAACAGCGTTTTGTGCGCCAACTAACTGCAAACACTTTTTCGCTAATTGGCCGTTCTTGCCAATAATGACGAGCATTATTTAAGATCCAACATAGGAGCATCAGTAAAAGATAAACCGTTCAGATCCTTTGGTGACAATGATGTTTCAACGCCCTCAACATAGGGCCATTGAATATTCAGTTGACTGTCGTTATGTTTAATTGAAACCTCTGACTCTGGGAAATAGTAATCAGTGCACTTATACGTAAAATCAGCAAATTCGGAGATCACATAAAAACCATGAGCAAAACCAGCTGGTACCCAGAGCTGTTTTTTATTTTCAGCAGTTAGTTCAACGCAAACACAGTTACCATAAGTTTTTGAGCCTTTTCGAACATCAACTGCAACATCAAAAACTGAGCCCTCAGTTACTCTTACCAGTTTTCCTTGTGTTTGCTCAAGTTGGTAATGTAACCCTCTTAAAATGCCTTGCTTAGATCGACTCTGATTGTCTTGAACGAATGTTACGTCGGCACAATTTTCTCTAAACCAATCATCGCGGAATGTTTCCATAAAAAAACCGCGAGAATCACCAAATACCGTGGGCTCTATAATTTTTACATCTGGAATGGTCGTATTTACAATTTTCATTCTTTAAATAATCTTCTCTTCTGCTACTTTGACTAGATATTTACCATAACCACTTTTTATAAGCGGTTGGGCAAGAGCAATTAACTGGTCTTTGCTTATAAAGCCTTTACGAAACGCTATTTCTTCGGGGCAGCATATTTTCAAACCCTGTCTTTTTTCGATAGCCGCTATGAAATTTGATGCATCCAATAGGCTATCAATAGTGCCCGTGTCTAGCCAAGCCGACCCTCTGCCCATTAACTGCACGCTTAATTCACCTGATGCTAAATATAGATTATTTAAGTCCGTAATCTCTAATTCACCACGATGGCTTGGCTTTATTTTTTTAGCCAGTTCAACTACTTTATTGTCGTAAAAGTAGAGCCCAGTGACCGCGTAGCTTGATTTTGCTATTGTTGGCTTCTCTTCAATCGAAAGCGCCTTCCAATTATCATCAAAATCTACCACGCCATATCTTTCAGGATCGTTAACATGGTAGCCAAAAACAGTCGCTCCAACTTCCTGCTTTGAAGACTCCATTAGAGATTTTTGTAAGTCATGGCCATAAAATATATTGTCACCCAAAACTAACGTGACACTATCATTACCGATAAATTCCTCACCTAGAATAAAAGCTTGGGCTAAACCATCAGGTGAAGGCTGAACCACATATTCTAAGGTAATTCCCCACTTTGAACCGTCACCTAATAAATCTTTAAAACGTTGAGATTCTTCGGGCGTAGTAATAATAAGAATTTCTGATATTCCAGCAATCAACAAAGTCGACAGCGGATAATAGATCATCGGCTTGTCGTATATGGGCATTAATTGCTTGCTGACCACCTGAGTTAACGGGTGCAATCTAGAACCTCCGCCGCCCGCAAGGATAATTCCTTTTCTAGCCATTTGTATTCTCGTTTTGCTGAATAAATTCAGGTATATTGTATGCTAATAAATACTTAGATAAAACTCAGGTTTCGCTGCGCTATTCAATTGATGATAAAGAGACTAATTTGAAAATCTACACCTCGACTAAGAAAATCCCACAATTGGCCGACAAACCATTAACAGAACGCATGGCGCTACTGGAAGATGCGGCAAAAAAAATGACAGTCCCTGAGAAAACAATACTAAACGTACTGAAGTTAATGGTTATCGTGCCGGTATTTGCGTTGATATTGCAAGTAACTGACAATTGGTTTTCACTAGCATGGGCTGGGCTTATTTTGTTGCTGTATCCCATTTTTGTGAAGCCTATTCAATATTCATTGTGTGCTAAATATTTAAAAGCCAATAATGTAAAAGATAGTGAATAGCTGAAGCAATATATTTTGGAGGTGGAGTTGGAGTTGGCATTGGATTAGTCGCTGTTATCGATTCAACACAATGGCCATAACTCAAGGTATTTACTCGGTCTGATTGCAAAATAAAGCATCACCATTTTTACTACACATTACATTTATCAGATAAAATAGAATTTATTATCAACGGAGCCTTTACTATGAAATCAATCCTTGTCACCGGCGGCACTGGCTATATTGGCAGTCACACGGTTCTTCAACTGCTAGAAGCAGACTACAAAGTGGTTATCCTAGACAACTTTTGCAATTCTTCTGATGAAAGTTTGAAAAGAGTACAAAAGATTACCGGCAAACAAGCCGATTTATACGAAGGCGATATTCGTGACACCGATATTCTACATAAAATATTCAGTGAACATAAAATCGATGGTGTTATTCACTTTGCGGGTTTAAAAGCCGTTGGTGAATCAGTTGAAAAGCCACTCATGTATTATGAAAACAACCTATATGGCACGCTTAACTTATGCAAAGCAATGCAGGCTAACGGTGTCACTAATATCGTGTTTAGTTCATCAGCTACTGTGTACGGCGCCCCAACTGAATTGCCCCTGCATGAAAACTTACCAACGGGCGCACCAACCAATCCGTATGGTCAGTCAAAGCTGATGGTTGAACTCATGTTGGCCGACCTGCACAAAGCAGACAACAATTGGAACATTGTGTTGCTGCGCTACTTCAATCCAGCAGGTGCTCACCCGAGCGGCTTAATTGGCGAGGATCCTAACGGTATACCGAACAACTTAATGCCATTTATTACCCAAGTTGCAACGGGCAAGCGTGAGTTTTTAAGTGTGTTTGGTGATAACTACGATACGGTCGACGGCACAGGTGTTCGCGATTATATCCACGTTGACGATTTAGCCAATGGACATTTAAAGGCCTTAGCTAAATTAGAGAGTAAAGCGGGCTTGGTCACCTACAACTTGGGCACTGGCCAAGGTTACAGTGTGCTTGAAATGGTCACTATGTTTGAACAAGCTTCAGGTCAAAAAGTCCCTTATAAAATTACACCGAGAAGAGGCGGCGACGTTGCTGCTTGTTATGCCGACCCTAAGTTGGCAGCTGAAGCACTGAGTTGGACAGCTAAGAAAGGCTTAAAAGAAATGTGTGAGGACTCATGGCGTTGGCAGTCTAATAATCCGAATGGATATAAGGCATAAACCAAAAGCGCTATTTAAAATACGCGGTTGTTCTATTGAAAGGAATTTAATTATATGCGGAATTACTTAGTGCTGCTGTTGTTGCTGATACCATTTGGTTTGCATGCCTCAGATAAACAGCCACAAAATATTGTTTTTATTCTGGCTGATGATCTTGGCTGGAATGATACTAATATTTTTCAACAAAGCCAATTTATCGAAACCCCGAACATAGATGCGCTTGCGTCAAGGGGAATGGTTTTCAGCCAAGCCTATACAAACAGCCCTTTGTGTTCGCCTACTCGTGCTTCAATACTGACAGGGCAAACCCCGGCTAGACACGGGTCAACAACGCCAAATCATCATTTACCATTAGTCAGGTTGACACCTTCATTACCACAATCTGCCGCAACCAATAAAAAGTCGATTACACCAGAAACTGTTACTCGTTTGGCCTCCAATTTACCGACATTATCATCTATCCTAAAAGCGAATAATTATAACACTGCACACTTTGGTAAATGGCACCTTGGATCAAGTCCCTATAGCCCGCTGGAGCATGGATTTGACCTTGATATTCCCAATTATGCAGGACCTGGCCCCGCGGGTGGATTTCTTGCTCCGTGGAGCTTTGCTCCAAATATTCAACCACAAACGCCTGGCGAACATATTGATATACGACTCGCAAAAGAGGCGAGGAACTGGATACAAAGCGTAAAGAACGAAGGGCCCTTCTTTTTAAATTTCTGGGCTTTTTCTGTACATACTCCTTTCAACGCAGACCGCGACACTGTGGATTATTTTATCGGCAAGCGTTCACCTTATCATAGTCAGCGCAGCGCAACATATGCTGCTATGGTGAAGCAGTTCGATGACGCGGTGGGGATATTATGGGAAGCGCTAGTCGAGGCTGAAGTAGAGAACGACACTATTGTGATTTTTACCTCAGATAATGGCGGCAATATGTACAATGTATTAGGCACCGTGCATGCTACCAGCAACTTCCCGCTAAGAGGCGGAAAAGCAACAAATTATGATGGTGGATTAAGAGTACCAACAGCTATTATTTGGCCTGGACTCACCCAGCCAAATACACTTAGTAATATCCCAATACAGTCCGCGGATTATTTCCCAACATTACTCCGTGGGCTTAATTTATCTTGGCCATCACCACATATTATAGATGGCAATGATATTCGGCCTGCACTGCAGGGTAAGTCAATACAAACGCGCGCAATTTTTTCTTATTATCCTGCAGAGCCTAGGGTTCCAGATTGGTTGCCCCCTTCTATTACAGTTATGCTAGATGGCTGGAAGCTAATTCGTACTTTTCACTACGGTAGAACCGATGGTCACTTCTATCAGTTGTATGATCTCAATACTGATCCATCAGAATCGAATAATCTATACGAAGTTAACCGGACTAAACTTTCTGAGCTTGATGCATTAATCGATGCTCACCTGCTAGACACTGATGCAGTGAGTCCTGCAATAAACCCTAACTACCTTAATAATACGTTTAACTATAATACAATGGGGGTTGCGAGCGAAAATTTTCAATTACCAGAAGAAAAAATGCAAATTGACTTTCAATTTCAAGTTGATATTCCAGAACAAATAATCAATAGCGGGAGTACAGCTAAAATAACTTATCAACTCACAAATGCGACTAATCGTGTATCAGTGAGATATGAACAGTTTATGGGACCATCCATAGAGCTTACTGAAAACGCTAATAACATCAGTTTTATCGCTCCGAATGTGTCGCATTCGCAATATGTTGCGCTCGCGTTTATTGTATCAGATGGACAGCAAACTATAAGAAAACAAGTGGGAGTGCGCATCAATCCTATTCAGATTTCCCCTAGTTTATCAGTCTCGCAGATTAGCAGAAATGTGACTAAGGGAAGTATCGCTGAGTTTCATATCGAGGCGATTGATGGAAATAAAGATTTTATTGATATGAGCGTGACAAGTGACGATATAAGCGCCAGTTCGCTAAGTATCCCTCCAACAGTTGGAACCTTCATGATTAATATTCCAGTTGATTTTTCAGGTGATTCAATAACCTTATTATTTACAGCTGAAGACGCGCAGCATAGCGTTCAACAAACAATTACGTTCACTGTATCTGCCGCTATTATACCTGAAGTTGAGACAACGTCGGGTGGCGGTCTCAATGCGCTTTGGTTGGTATTTGTTGGTTTGCTTATCTTTTTTAGGTCGCGCTCGTCGGCTAGCCAATTTGATCAGCCAACCAATCTGAGATAGGCAGCACTTGAATATGCTCAAACCAATTTTAACATTGTCTATCACGGCCATAACGCTAACCTTTATAGCCTATCAATTAATTGTTGCTCAAATATTCAACGAAAAAAAGTTAAAAAATCCATATATGTGCTCCGAGTTCTTAGGAATGTCTTTGGTCAAGGGGGGGACTTTTGCAATGGGATCAGGAGCCGTATATCCAGAAGAAATGCCCATTACACAAAGGCAAGTGCCCGATTTTTATATGGATCGTCATGAAGTTACCAATTTACAGTTTGCTGAATTTGTTGCAGCAACTGGCTATGTCACAATAGCTCAAAGGGTCCCATCCGCTGAAGACTACCCTGATATTCCTAATGAGCTATTGAAGCCAGGTTCTGCGGTGTTCGTTAAACTATCACAAGCGCTTGAAGCCAAAAGTTTTATTAACTGGTGGCATTTTACTGAAGGCGCATATTGGAAAAATCCTTTAGGCCCAGGTAGCAATAATGAAGGTAAAGAGTACTTTCCCGTCATACATATTGCCTATGATGATGCGCTAGCCTATGCAACATGGAAAGGACATAGACTACCAACGGAAGCTGAGTACGAATATGCGAGTCGAGGAGGGTTAGATGGGGCTAAATATGCTACCGGAAGTTCACTAACAGACAATGGCAAATACCTCGCTAATACATGGCAAGGTTTATTCCCTTTTAACGATACAGCTGAAGATGGTTATTTGGGTTTGGCTCCCGTGGGCTGCTATCCACAAAATCACTTTGGCATTCATGACTTAATTGGGAATGTGTGGGAGTGGACTCAAAGTGTATATTACCCCCGTCATTTTGATCCCAGCAAACCACCTATAAATCTTCCAGTGCAAGGCTTCGATAGAAATCAGCCCGGGATTGGCGTCGGTGTTATTAAGGGGGGCTCATATTTATGTTCAGAGGATTTTTGTATGCGCTACCGTCCAGCAGCAAGACAAGCCCAAGACACTGGACTCGGAACGAGTCATATTGGCTTTAGAACGGTTAAGGATGCTACTTGATTTAGTCGCACACAAAAGGCTTAGCGGATTAACTTACTAAATAAGATAATACACGCTTATCTATGTTGATTGAGCACATAACGAAACACTCAAAAAAGGGCCCAGTTACTTTCCATTAACTCGGCCCTTTGTTTACTTCGCGCCAACTCGACTTTTCACGAGTCCGGTGCTGCTATTACATATCCTTTAACAAGTCTTCAAAGTTAGAAAAGTCATCATCTTCTTCTTCTAACTCTTCTTTGCTTTTAATCGTAATCTTACCGTCGCTAACTTTAAACGCTAAACGCTGAAAATAAGCCTCCCGAACAAACAGATATTGATCAAGTGACCGGTTTAACGTTTCTTCTTGTGCTAACAAAGAGGCTCTTGTCTCCATAATTTTAATCACGTTCGACGCAATAACGTAGGGGTCTTCAAGGATGGTCATTGGCCAATAGACATTATCGACAACACGACCGGTAAAACTTCTAAAGTCACTTGGGCCTAATGCTGGCAACATAAGGTAAGGGCCTGTTCCAACGCCCCATACACCTAGCACTTCACCAAAGTCTTCTTCTTTTACTTCTAAACCCATCTCGGATGCGACGTCAAACAAGCCGACTATACCAACCGTACTGTTTAACAAAAAGCGGCCGACACTGGTGAGCGAATCAACTGGTTTGCCTTGCAGTAAATTGTTCACTGCACTGGCAGGCTCGCTCAGGTTTTCAGAAGCGTTAAGTAAGCCACTTCTAATAAATTGGGGAGTTACCGTAATGTAGGCCTTGGTTGCAGGCTTGACTAAAAAACGGTCGAGAATGTCGAAGTTGAAATCCCAAAAAACACGGTTAATGGGTTCGAACGGATCAACATTGCGCTCTGGTTCTTCCGCTGCGCTTACTGCATCTGCAGCTGGGTTTAGTTCACCCACCACAGTTTCTTGATGTTTTGATAATTCAGCTTGCTCATTGGCCGACTGACTTGCGCACCCGCCTAATCCTAAGGCAAAAACGAACGCAATTATTGTAAACTTATTGGTCACTGTACTTCCTTATTTATAATTAAAGTGACAGCTTGCATACTGTCATTAACCTGCACATTAACGAGGCTTCCTTGTAACTCGCCAGTACTAGTCATTACGTCTTCATCTATCGATATACGTGCAGTTATGGTGACTTGCTCAGCATTTTTCAATGATAAACTCGCAATCATTGCGTCATCTGCACTCAATGTCACCGAAATAGGAAACTGCGGTAAAGCCAATTTCTTAACCGCTAAAGGGACTCTACTACCTGATATCGCATCTTGTGCGAATACAATTAAAAAACCACTAGAGGGTATTTTACTCTCTAATTCACTGGCAATTGAAACGGTAATATCAAAGCCTCTATCAGCACTTTCTTGTCTAACTTGTTGACCTGCGCCATTGGCTATATCGGCCTTCGAAGGTATAGACCCGGCTAACGATATTGTGCTTTCAGCCGCCAATTCATTTAATTCATTATTATTCAGTAACAACAGCTCCTCAGGGGCTCCCATTGTGCGTAGTTGACTCACTAACGATTGGTACAACGAGCTGTTTGCTGAAAGCTGGTCTTTAATTATTGCAAAGTTAGCAAGCGCAACCTCCCTGTCATTTAACTGCGCGGCTACCACGGTCAATAACAAACGATAATTGCGATTCTCAGGTGCTATCTGAACCAAGTAACTGACTTGTCGTTTGGCGTTCTGCAGGTTTTCATCATCACCCACCATCATCATCGCTTGTGCGTACTTCATGCGAATATCTTCAGAATCAGGACTTATTTTCAACGCTTTATCAAATGCATTCACTGCTTCTTCAGTCTGCCCTAATGACATACGTAATCGGCCAAGCCATTGCCATCCGGTTGCATCCAAAGGGTCTTTGCGAAGTTGCTGGCGAATAACTAGCGCATATTTTTGGAATTCTTCAGGTTGCACATCATTAGCAGGCTTTACCAAAATACGTTGACTAAGTTGATCTATATTATTGGTCGCATCAACTAAATCCTGCAATCCGGAGAGTTGATTTGCGTCTACATACACCCAAACTGCGGCTGCTATAGCAGGAATAGCGCCAATAATGAGAGGGAGCTTAGCTGACTTTGCCGACAAACTGGTGCTTGCCGCTTTTCTCTCCTGTGCGTCGTGAAACGCAGTTTCATCGGCTAATGCCACTTTCATTTCATCTATCGCGGTTTGCATTTCTTCAGGATCAATTAATCCCTCTGATGCTTCTCGCTCTATTTCCTGAATTCGTTGCTTGATCACGTTCGTGTTGGTCACTTCAAAACGTTTTTTAGCATTTCTGTCTTTCAGCCAAGGATAAACAATAAAACCAACGGCGATAAGCGCAAATAGAGCGCAATACAAATAAAAACTAGTCACTAGTCATCCTTTAACAATTTATTAGCTGCTGCTAATTTAGCTTCAATATTTTCTTCTGGTGTTACTTTACGACGCATTAAGAACACAGCCATCATGACGAACGCAAACAAAACCGGTAAAGCCCATAACCATATTGTCACTGGTGTTACAGGCGGCTGATAATGAACAAAGTCGCCGTATCGCTCTTTCATGTAATCAATGACTTGTTGCTCAGAACTGCCCTGCAGCATCAATTGATACACTTTTCGACGCATGTCATGCGCTATCATTGCGTCGGAGTCAGCTATGTTTTGGTTTTGGCACATTGGGCATCGTAGCTCGGCCGTTAGCTTTAAAAATGTTTTTCTATCGTTTGGATCCTCAAACAAATAGTTCTCACCCATCTTTTGGGCTTCGGACACTTTCTCTGCTACGTCATCTGCTGCGTCGCTTGAATTTGAGTCTTGCGCAAGTGCAGTTGATGTTGCTGTGGCCAACACCATCAAAACCAATAGCATTACCATGAACGAAGCAGCGATTTTCATTTCCCTGCTCCTGATTCAGTACCGGATGATGTCGCTTTATGCTCAATCTCAGCTAGGACTGGAGCGAACTTATTTTGCCAAACTCGCTCATTCAAATCACCTAAGTGATGCACTCGAATAACCCCTTCCTGGTCGACAAGAAAGGTTTCCGGAGCCCCTGTGACGCCTAAATCCAGTGATGTATTGCGGTACACATCAAAGATATTAAACGCGTAGGGATCACCAAATTTGCTTAACGTTGAAATAACTTCTGTGCGCACTCTTTCAATTGTCTTGGTCCCAAAGTCAGGGTCAAGATCTTGATCGTAATACAATCCAACAATCCGGTACCCCTGATCTTTTAAGCTCTCCAAGTAAGGCAATTCAATTGCGCACGTGGTACACCAAACTCCCCAAACATTGATTAAGGTAATCTGACCATCAAAAACCGAGTTATCATACATGACCGACTCGTCCATCAAGTCAGGTAGTGTAAAGTCTGGGAAAGGGTTAGAAACCGCTGTCGACTCACGATCCTTCGGGTTTGAATAAAGCCCTTGGAATAAGAAAACAGCTAATCCTAAGAACAATACTAAAGGCAGCATAAACCATGTAAGACGTTTCATTAAGTTTGCTCCCCAGCTAAGTTACTACCTTTATTACCTTGCGGCGGCTGCCCTACCGGCACCGGCTCGCTATCACCGTCATCAGTATTTGGGCTCGCGCCAACGTTCTTCCACTTTGCCATTTTTTTAATACGGTAGCGTTTATCACTTATTGAGAAGATACCACCAATGGCCATTATCACAGCGCCACCCCAAATCCAGACAACAAAGGGCTTGTAGTACAATCGAATAGCCCATGCGTCGTTAGAAAGAGGCTCACCTAAGGCAATAAATAAGTCCATGGTCAACGTAGTTTGTATACCTGCTTCGGTCATTGACGTGCGCTGTACCGGGTAAAAACGTTTTTCCGGCTCAAGGTGATTCACAAACTTGCCGTTTTTATACACATCAAAAATACCGCGGTCCGCACTGTAGTTGGGCCCTTCTATTTGCTCAACACCCGTAAAAGAAACGGTATAATCAGCTATTTTCACGGTGTCTCCAGCGGTCATTCGCACATCACGCTCTAACTCGTAATTACTCACTAAGCTTATACCGATTAGAGTGACCGCAAAACCAACATGCCCCAACACCATACCCCAGTGACTGGGTGTCAGTTTGCGCAAGGAAGCTAAAACCGGTTCTGATCTGGTTGTTGAAACAACACGTTGACGCACTTCTAACATAATCGCTATCAAAATCCAGAAGCTCATGACCATACCGAGCGTACCCATATAAGTTGGCTCGTCGTAACTAAAGTTAACCAATATTCCTGCTGACAATGCCAATACGAACGCAAGTAACAACTGATTTCTTAACGCAGAAGGTCGCTGGTTTTTCCAGCGCGATAACGGACCAACTGCCATAAACAGAACAAAAGGAACGATAAGCAACGTAAACATTTGATTAAAGAACGGTGCACCAATTGATATTGTGCCTAAGCCTAATTCTTTGTGAACCAATGGCAGTAATGTGCCAAGCAGCACAACAATAGTTGCAGCAACTAACAAGACGTTATTACCCATTAGCATCATTTCGCGCGAGAACATTTCATAACGCCCAACACTTTTCAATTGCGAAGCGCGAACGGCATACAGTAATAACGAGCCGCCAATGACAACCACTAGCAAACCCAGAATAAACAAGCCACGAGAAGGATCGCTGGCAAATGAATGCACCGAGACTAGAACACCAGAGCGAACTAGGAAAGTACCGAGCAAACTTAGTGAGAATGCGGTAATAGCTAAGAGTACAGTCCATGACTTAAACACTTTACGTTTCTCGGTCACCGCTAAACTGTGCATTAGTGCTGTACCGACTAACCAAGGCATGAATGATGCGTTTTCAACAGGGTCCCAAAACCACCAGCCGCCCCAACCAAGTTCGTAGTAAGCCCACCAACTGCCCAGTGCAATACCAACGGTGAGAAAACTCCAAGCAGCAATAGTCCAAGGGCGTGACCATCTGGCCCATGTTGAATCAAGTTGACCGCCAATTAACGCGGCAATCGCAAACGCAAAAGCGACTGAGAAGCCGACATAGCCCATGTATAGCATTGGCGGGTGAATAATCATGCCAAAGTCTTGTAATAAGGGGTTTAGGTCTCGACCATCGACAGGGAAAAACGGCAGTAAGCTGTCAAACGGATTCGAGGTTAACAGCATAAACAAATAGAAACCAATGCTGACCATGCCCAATACAGAGAGTACGCGAGCGATCATCGCTTGTGGAATACCCTTGGAAAATAAGGCAACCGCACAGGTCCAAACCGAAAAGATTAAACACCAGAGAAGAAAGCTACCTTCGTGCCCTCCCCATACCGCTGTTATCTTGTAATAAATAGGCAATGCACTGTTTGAGTTTTGTGCCACGTACTGCACACTAAAGTCGTCAACCGCGAATGAATAGGTTAAACAACCGTAGGCAAAGGCCGTAAATAAGAACAGACCAAAACTTAATGGACGACCCATTCTCATCATGGTTTGATTGTGAATTTGTGCTCCCCACAAAGGATAAATGGCGAGCAAAATAGACAATGCTAATGCAATAATAAGTGTGATATTTCCTAACTCTGGGATCATTAGTATCCTGCCTGCTCTGGTTTAACGTGCTTTATTCCTTTGAGTTGCTCAGCTAATTCTGGCGGCATATATTCTTCATCATGCTTAGCCAATACTTCATGAGCAACAATTAAATTACTTTCTTGTAAAATACCGGTAGCAACAATACCTTGCCCTTCGCGAAACAAATCAGGCAAGCTGCCATTAAATCGAACGGTAACTTTAGGACCGATATCCATCAAGTCGAAGCTCACAGCGAGGGTTTCTTCATCGCGCGATACTGAGCCAGGTACAACTAAGCCCCCAATGCGCAGACGTTGACCCACCACTGGTTTTATCCCTGTCTTAGCTTTACCATCAATAATTTCGCTTGGCGTATAAAACACATCAATTGAATCTTGCAGCGCATACAGCATGAAACCTACTGCTGCTACAAGCAATATTCCAATGCTTGACACTGCGATCAAGCGTTGCTTACGTCTTGGGTTCATCGATTACCTCAGAATTCTCTAAATTATTAGGATCTTGTGCTTTGTTTTTAGCTTGCTGTTTCAGTTTGCGTTGTGCACGAGCCGCCATGATGCGCTCTGCTCTAGCTCCCTCTTTTTGTACACCTTGTTTGATTTTTTTGCTCACAACAAGGCTCTGAATTAATACGCCAGCCATGCACAAAAATGTACAGATGAATGAAGCCCAAACGAAAAACGCATAGCCACCCATGTTAAAAAAGTCATTTATACTGTCAAATTGGAATGTCATTATTGCTTACCTTCCAAATTTGCACTGCCTTCAAACCCGCCAAATCGCTTGGCTACCCAAGGCCGATGGAGGTCTCGCATAATGATTTCGTTTTTCATACGAATAATTGTGACCCAACCGATAAAGGCAGCAAAGCCCAAAATACAAATCAGCAAAGGCCAGAGCATTTCAGGGGCGATAGACGGCTTGCCTATTTTAGTGATTGTTGCGCCCTGGTGCAGCGTGTTCCACCACTCCACTGAATAATGAATAATAGGAATATTAATAACACCCACCATGGCCATTACACCAGCTGCTTTGCCTGCCTGCTGTTTATCTTCAAATGCGCTATAAAGCGAAATAACACCCAGGTACAAAAACAATAAAATGAGTTGTGAGGTGAGTCGCGCATCCCAAATCCACCACGTTCCCCACATGGGCTTGCCCCAAAAAGACCCGGTAAACAATGAAATAAACGTCATTACGGCGCCAACAGGCGCAATGGCTATCATGAACATAAATGCCGTACGCCATTGCCACACGATACCAACGAGTGCTGCAATGGCCATCGCAACATATGCGCCCATTGCTAATATTGCGCTTGGCACATGAATATAGATAATACGAAAAGAATCGCCCTGTTGGTAATCGGAAGGCGCGTAACCGAGCCCCCAAACAATACCGATAATAAGGCCTGTTATTGCGACAGCCGCAAACCAGTTTTGCAATACATCACATAACCAATAGGCTTTTTCCGGTTTGGCGAACGAATTAATCCACTTCCACATTAGTTTTGACTCACTTTTAATGAATACGCGATTGCCATAGGAGACAACGCAACTGAAAACAGGAGCAACGCCGCTATAATAGCAAGTTGCGGATAATAAGGTAATAACATTGATGCCGATTCGATGGCCGATGTAGCAAAAATTAATAACGGAATAAATATCGGAATTAATAGCAATGCTAAAAGCACGCCGCCTCGATGTAAACCTACCGTAAGAGCGACGCCAATAGCACCGACAAAGCTGATAAGCGGCGTTCCTAACAATAAAGTGAGCATGAGCGCAACATACATATCAAACGTGAGATTTAAGAACAGCGCAAGCAACGGTGAAATCAAAAATAACGGGACAATATGCATCAGCCAGTGGGTGAGCACTTTCACCACAACAATCATATATAAAGGCGTAGGAGACAACATGTATTGCTCTAAACTACCGTCGGCAAAATCGTCACGAAACATTCTTTCCATTCCAAGCAACAATGACAATATAGCCGCAACCCAAATAACTCCCCCACCAATACGTTGCAGCGTTTCCGGGCTTGGGCCGATAGCGAGTGGAAATAAGGTAATAACTAAAACGAAGAACATTAGCGGCTGCATCAACTCAGCGCGTTGACGATAGGCTAGCGCCAAATCCTTCTTAAATACAGACTTCAACGCTACCATGAATACTCCAGGTGCAAACGTGATAAAGGATAATCAATATTCAGCTGCTGATGAGATGTCATGATAATCGCCCCACCTGTTTTTAAAAATAATGTCATTTTTGCTTCGAGTTCAGCTATTAATTGAACGTCCAACGCGGTAAAAGGTTCATCTAGCACCCACAACGTAGCGTCAGTTTTAAGCCACAGCTTAGCTAACGATACTCGACGTTGTTGACCGGCGGATAAATTTTTAATGGCAATGTCTTCTAGGCCAGTTAAGCCTAGTTCAGCCAAAATCTGATGAATAGCGTCATCGTTTGTATCAACGCCGTGCTGCTGACACCAAAATTTGAGATTTTCGGTAGCGGTTAATAACTGACTAATACCTTGCTTGTGGCCGAAATAAAGTAAATGTTCACTGCCGTCATGTATATTTTTATGAATATCATAGCCATTAACTTCTACAGCTCCATTGGAAGGCGAACTCAAGCCAACCAAGATGCGCAGTAAACTGGTTTTCCCAGCTCCATTCTCCCCTGTTACATAAAGTAATTGGCTGGAATGGAGCTCTATATTGATATCTGAAAACAACTGGCGATCACTTTTTTCACAGGCCACTTGTTGTGCTAACAAAACACGCAATTAGATATACTCGAATTAAGTTGATGAACTCGAGATTTTATCACAATATTCCGATGTTTGGTGTGCTTAATCAGCAACCAACGTATGGAATATCCGATGTATTTGATAAACATCACACGATGTATTCTGATGATGATTTAATGCGTGGTATTTTTTTACAAGAAACTGGGCATAAACTGCGATCCAACCATTGCTTTTTGGGGGCCGCGGCCGATAATTATTAATATGGCTGATATAACAACAGTAACACTAAACCAATTGAATGCGCTGACTCGAGGTTCAGAACTTTCGGCTACCAGAAATAATGCCAATACCAGCAATGCAAACACCCCGAACAACGCTGCTGCAAAAGTCGTTGTAAGCCAAGTATCATCAAATACAGTGACATTAACTAACCTACAAAGTAAGCAGTCGGTGCAGTTGCCAGCAAACGTGCTTGCTAATTTAGGCAATATCAAAGCAGGTCAATCCTTTGAACTCGTTGGTATTGCCAATAAACCCAACACCTATGCGCTTATTCCTGTCGCTGTTACTAACAGGCAAAGTGCGAACCCTAGCCAACAATCGAGACTGCTTGCTAGCACTAATATTAGCGTAAACGACAATCAATTAAATGCACTTGTTGGCAAGGCATCAGCAAATGGAGATGTTAGTTTTGGTGGCAAGCCAGTTATTAACATAGCAGGCAGAGTAAGCGCAATTTCAGCTAATCAAGTTACGCTTAGTTTTACAGTGCCGAGCTCAAACTTACCCGCTCAACAAGCTCAAATAAGCTTAACTCAAGCCCAAGCAAACAGTTTGAGCGTGAATGGTAATGTCAGTATTGCCGCTGATATAAGTGCCCAGCAAGCAAAGATACTATCGCTGACCAGCACCAGCATACAAAATGCCCTTAGTGCAAAACAGCCAAATAAAATAATTAGCCTAAGTTCACAGCTAGCAGAACTAAACAATACAGCGCTGCCTAATAAGTTAATCAGCGCCTCAATTTTGCAGCAGCTATCAATTGGTTCAGCGTCAATCAGCTCAGCACTAAACAATCGACAGAACAATGCATTACCCGGCCTAAACCAAGCCATCATTCCTTTAACTGATGCCAAACTGTCTGACCTGCCAAAAGCGCTATTAACCTCACTTCAAAACGCGATAGCAAAAGTAAATACAACAGCGGCAACTCAAGTATCTCTGGTTATTGAGGGCAACGGGAATGCGAACACACTAAAACTATCTGTTTTAGGGAATCTGAGTAAATCATCCGTTGAACTTAATGCGAATCAAATACGAGCGCTGCTAGCGGGTGTTGATGGTAAAACAGTGGGGAACAACAGCTTGGTTGATGCAGCTAGGGCGCAGATTGCGAATACGCAATCTGGTACGCGCTTAATTGCGAATGGCTCGGATGCTAAAGCACCGGGCAATGTTTCAGTAGCAAGCGCACTATCGAACACCATTGCAAAACAAGGGTTCATTGGGAGTCGCGCGCAATTAGGCGTTAATCAAGCGGGTAACCCATCGGTAACAAACCCACCATCAGATTTACGTGGCACCAACCCAGCAACAAATGCCCCAAATTTCAACACTAAGCTGTTGTTAGAGCAATTAACTAAGTTCATCAGTTCACCTGCCCAAGGCTCTCAGGCTGCTAACACAAACAATTCAACTATATTAACGCAACTGTTAAGTCAATTACCAAATACAAAACTAAGCTCGGCAATTGAACAATTAACTAATTCAGGCGCGATCCAAAACCCAAATCCAGCGAGCACTATTGATGCATTGAAGGCGCAGGTCCAAGCATTAAGTAAAACCACATTAGCGCAGTCGGCAAGTCAAACACAAACCCTGTCAAATATTATCAACGCATTGAATGCTGAAGCAGACATCGCTCAACTAAGCCCTGAAACGCAAACGCTTCTGCGAAACATTAGAGAACAATTACCAACAACACAACCGGCAATAGATGCTAGAGCAATACAGCAGTTAGTTGGCGCGCCGTTAAATAATGCACCATTGAATGCACTGTCACCCGTCGCTGCTAGTAGTTTCTTATCGGGATTAGTGACATTGCTGCAGGTGAGCTTAGCATCCAAGCTACAACGACAATCGAATAAACAAGCAAGCAAAGTGCAGGATCAAATTCCTGACATTATTAAAACCATAGTGCCAAATATTAAGAGCACCCAGAGCGCCAAATTATTGCAAGACTTTAGGCAGTTCGATGCTAAACACACACTGAGCGCCGAAGTCGCTAAGATGTTATTTAGTCACCAAAATCACAAGCTCAACAGTATTGAGTCTTCATTGCATGGACAAGATCAGCTCTACTATGCCCTACCCAATATTTTCAATAAAAATGCAGACGATATTGAATTACTCGTAAAGCGAGAAACTCGTCAAGACAATAGTGAAAACAGTAATGAGGGTGACTCGTCTTGGTACTTAACGATGAAGTTAGATGTTGGTCCGTTAGGTCAAATATTAGCAAAAACACAATTAACAGATGATGAAATAAAGTTGCAACTTTATACGTCAACCACTGAGCTTAAAAATAAGGCATTGGACATGCTGCCCTATTTACAACGACGGCTGTCGGCATTAGGCATTAATTTAATCGAAAAATCTTGCCAATTAGGAAAAATCCCAAAGCAGCTTAAAAGCGAGCATTATCACGTTTTTGAAACGCAAGTATAGTGTTCAATTGACATGTAACGGAGTCTATTTAAGACATGAAAGACGACACGAAGAAAGCCATTGGACTGAAGTACAGCAACGCCGATAACAATTCGCCAACCGTCATAGCAAAAGGATTTGGGGGCTTGGCAGATGAAATTATTGAGCTGGCAAAGCAAAATGGCGTTATGATCCATGAAGACCCATACTTAAGCGATTTGTTAGCTAGGATGGATTTAGGTCAAGAAATACCAGAAAAGCTCTATCATGTTATTGCTGAACTTATTGCGTTTTCTTATGTATTGCAGGGCAAGTTTCCTGAGTCGTGGTCAAATGTTCATAATAAAATTGATTTTAAAGGGTAATCATCTAATTACTGTGCTGCATAATGATAGACAGGTAAATCTGAATCACCGTACTTGCAACTTTCTTTATTAGCTGTCGATGGCAGCAACATCCCATGCCAAGAAGGGTAAAACCTACCGTATTTTTATTACGATTAACAATACTAATATTAGCCAGACCGAGACTCTCTAACAGTAAAATAAAAGCAGCTAAAAAAATCAAAAAAAAATGGCTAAACAAGTCAGCCATTAAAAACTACCGCTAGAGGGCAGCGCTAAATAGTTTGCCACTCCCCTAATTGATTTGTATACAAATAAGGGAACGACAAATAAGGGCACGACAAATAAGCTCGGGAGGGTGTTGAGCTATAAGTTGTTACTATCTTTTATTCTTCGTTTTCGTTTTCAGTTTCTGCATCGTCATCATCAGATTCGGTCACTGCAGGCTCATCAGCTTTTTTGGTTTTAGGCATTAGCAACTCAGCACGAATTAAACCTTCAATTTCGTCTGCCATTTCTACATGCTCTTTCAAATAGTTAACAACGTTAGCTTTACCTTGACCAATTCGCTCGCCCTTGTAGCTGTACCAAGCACCGGCTTTTTCAACTAACTTCTGCTTAACGCCTAAATCAATTAGTTCTGCTTGTTTACAGATGCCAGCACCATACATAATCTGGAATTCAGCTTGTTTAAACGGTGGTGCAACTTTGTTTTTAACAACCTTAACGCGGGTTTCGTTACCCACCACTTCATCGCCGTCTTTTATTGCGCCTATACGACGTATATCTAAACGAACTGATGCGTAAAACTTAAGTGCGTTACCACCGGTAGTGGTTTCAGGGTTACCGAACATCACACCAATTTTCATACGAATTTGGTTGATAAAGATAACCAGTGTATTTGAACGCTTGATATTTGCGGTTAATTTACGTAAAGCTTGAGACATTAGACGTGCTTGCAAACCAACGTGTGAATCACCCATATCGCCTTCAATTTCAGCTCTTGGCGTTAACGCGGCTACGGAGTCAATTACGACTACATCAACAGCATTTGAGCGAACTAGCATGTCGCAAATTTCAAGAGCTTGCTCACCTGTATCAGGTTGTGAAACCAGTAAATCATTAATATTTACGCCTAATTTTTCAGCATAAATAGGGTCAAGAGCATGCTCAGCATCAACAAAGGCGCATACCTTACCTTTCTTCTGCGCTTCAGCGATAACTTGAAGTGTTAGCGTTGTTTTACCAGAAGATTCCGGACCATATATTTCAACAACACGGCCGCAAGGTAAACCACCTATTCCTAAGGCGATATCGATAGTGAGTGAACCTGAGGATATTGCTTCTATGTCAAGTGCTTGGTTATCACCCAGACGCATGATAGCGCCTTTACCGAATTGTTTTTCAATTTGACCTAGGGCTGCTTCTAGTGCACGGCTTTTGTTTTCGCTCATGCCTTTGTCTTCGTTACCCGTTCTTCTCGCTGGTGCTGCTTTTTTAGTTTTTTCAGCTTTTTTTAACAAGGCCATTAAATTACTCCTAGGTGCATTTTATTATGTTTTAGTAAGCGCTGTGTCTACTTATGAAGATGTTCACATTGCTCGTTATTTGTTTAGCAAATAAGCCACTTACCAAACCGTTTTTTATGAGTTATTTTGGTTAGATGCCTTCGGCGTAAGTCCATTTTTATACAGAGCTAAACCAAGACACCTAATCATTTATATCGCAAGTATACTGTATAACCATACAGTTTCAACACTGAATTTTAAAAAAATTTTAACTCTATGAATTTATTAGTGTTTTTGTTTATTGCGTGAACTTTACAAGCAATTAAAGTAATCAGCGAATGTATGAAATTGTATTTTTTGGCGTTTTATACAGTATCTATGAACACCTTAACTAAAAAAGAGTTACGTGTTAACTAGGCTGACGATCAGTTCTTTTAACGCGAGATTAATTGCTTGGTCTCGAACTTGTTGTCGGTCTCCACTAAAACAGCGTGAAAAACAACGAGTATGGATTTGATTGCGGTGTTTGTTCGCCGAACCGTTTGAATGCAGGGTATCGATAGTATTTACTTGTTCAGGTTTGACTTCATTGGTCTTAAGCGCAATAGCAAACCATACTAAACCCACGGGTTTAGATACTGTGCCGCCGCCAGGACCCGCAACGCCACTAATCGAAATGCATAAATCAGCACCACTTTTTTGTAATCCCCCTTCTGCCATTTCGCGCACGACTTGTGAAGACACTGCGCCAAATTCAGCCAACGAGGCTAAATTAACACCCACTTCTTCGTGTTTCGCTTGGTTAGAATAGGTAACCCATGATTTCTCGAACCATTGCGATGAACCAGGAACGCCGGTAATAGCGAAGGCAACGCCACCGCCTGTGCATGACTCAACCGACACCACTTTTTTGTCTTTCGCGAGCAGCTCATCACCGAGTTTACGAGCTAGGTCACTCACACTTTTTATCGTTAAGTTTTGCAATGTCTATTTATATCCCTGTGGTTTTCATTACAATGGCAACACATAATAAAGACAAGCTGAAGTTGTCACAACAGAAACCTGTTTAAAACGCATGCCAAACAATAAAAATGATAAAGTTAACGTAAGCCCTCCGGCAAATACACCGATGATGACGCAATATCTAAAGATAAAGGCGGAGCATCCGGATATTCTGCTTTTCTATCGCATGGGCGACTTTTACGAGTTGTTTTTTGATGATGCGAAAAAAGCATCTAATCTTCTTAATATATCGCTCACTGCGCGCGGTAAATCGGGTGGCGACCCGATTCCAATGGCTGGCGTACCTTACCATGCTGCCGAGAACTATTTAGCGAAATTAGTTAAAATGGGCGAGTCCGTCGCGATATGTGAACAAATCGGTGACCCCGCCACCAGCAAAGGGCCAGTAGAGAGGGCTGTTCAGCGCATTGTCACTCCTGGAACGGTTACCGACGAAGCGTTATTAGACGCGTCGAAAGACTCGGTTTTATTAGCGATCACCAAAGTAAAAGAGGTATATGGACTTGCTTCAATCGATATCACCAGCGGTCAATTTATGCTTTTTGATGCGCAAAGCGATGAGGCTTTTCAAGCAGAACTTCAGCGTATTCAGCCAGCCGAAATTTTGTATCCAGAACAATGTTCATTTTTTCATCTAATCCAAAAATGCAAAGGCTTAAGACGTCGCCCACAATGGGAATTTGACACCGACACAGCAAATTTGAAACTCAATACACAGTTTGGCACAAAAGAACTGGATGGTTTTGGCATTAACAGCAACGCTGTCGCCATTGGCGCTGCAGGATGTGTTTTACAATATGTACAAGAAACTCAGCGCATTGCCCTTGTGCATTTGCGCAAAATAAGTCAATACCGCGCTGACGAATCAGTATTGATGGATGCTGCAACACAACAAAATTTAGAACTGACAAAAACCTTGTCAGGTAGTACAGAAAATACCTTATTTTCAGTATTAAATAATACGTCTACTGCAATGGGCAGTCGATTATTGCAGCGCTGGCTGCATCGCCCTATTACCGATAAAAATAAACTCTTATTTAGGCAGAACACCATCGCTGATGTGCAACATCATGACTATTCCATGCTCCAAGATTTCCTTAAGCAGATTGGTGATGTTGAACGAATACTAGCCCGCATGGCGTTGCGTTCTGCACGACCCAGGGATTTTTCACGACTCAAAGAAGCCCTAAATATACTACCCGACCTGCAACAATGGTTGCGCGATTCTATGCCATCGTCACAACATGACTCATTCAGTATATTTAGTACTGATATTGGTGAGTACCCAGATGTTGCAGCGCTATTAAATAGAGCCATTGTCGACAATCCACCGGTTGTATTGCGCGACGGCGGCGTTATCGCTGAAGGTTATTCGGAGGAACTTGACGAATTGCGTGCGCTGTCAAAAGGTGCGACGGATTTTCTTGACCGACTAGAACAAAAAGAGCGTGAACGCACCGGTATTCCTACCTTAAAAGTGAATTACAATCGAGTGCATGGATTTTTCATTGAAGTGAGCCATGCCAATACCGATAAAATTCCACCCGACTATGTTCGCCGTCAAACGCTTAAAAACAACGAGCGTTACATTATTCCTGAACTTAAAGCGCACGAAGACAAGGTGCTAACGAGCCAAAGTAAAGCATTAGCGCTAGAGAAGAAACTATACGACGCCTTATTTAATGATATAGCACCGCAACTAGCCAGCTTAATGCAAAGCGCTGTGGCTCTGGCTACTTTAGACGTGCTCACTAATTTTGCTGAACGTGCTGACACCCTGAATTTGCATCGACCGCAGTTAGTCGAACAAAACATCATTAGCTACAGTGCAGGTCGTCATTTAGTGGTTGAGGAAGTGATGAACTCACCCTTTATCGCAAACCCATTATTCATGGATGACAAAACGCGCATGTTGATGATCACCGGTCCGAACATGGGCGGTAAGTCGACCTATATGAGCCAAACTGCACTTTTTGTATTACTGGCTTTTGTTGGCTGTTATGTGCCAGCACAAGAAGCACACATTGGCCCTATAGACCGCATATTTACTCGCATTGGCGCTGCTGATGATTTAGCCTCAGGGCGCTCAACCTTCATGGTTGAAATGACAGAAACCGCAAATATTCTAAATAATGCAACCGCCAACAGTTTAGTGTTAATGGACGAAATTGGTCGTGGAACCAGTACTTATGACGGCTTGAGCCTTGCTTGGTCATGCGCCCAATGGTTATCTGAAAAACTGCATGCGTTCACTCTGTTTGCCACTCATTATTTTGAGCTCACTAGTTTGTCAGACAGCATTCCAACTATTACTAACGTGCATTTAAGCGCCGTTGAACATAATGATGAAATTCGCTTTATGCATAAGGTACAGCAAGGTGCTGCGAGTAAAAGCTATGGTTTGCAAGTCGCTAAATTAGCGGGCGTTCCCAAGCCTGTTATTGATTCGGCAAAACGCAAATTAGCTGAATTAGAATTACTTGACGTGGTTAATGCGAGTAATGAAAGCGGCACTGCACAACGCTCTGATAGCGAGCGGTCTAATACTGAGCAACCTGCATCGAAACTAAAAACCGAAACGCAATTGAGTATGTCTTTTGAAACCCCAGAGCATTGGTTGGAGCAAAAGATAAAACAAATTGATATTGATGATCTGACGCCAAGACAAGCATTAGCATTACTCTATCAATGGCGAAAAGAACTTAAGTAGCTTTATCCGCACTCTTTATCGGCGCTCTTTACAGCTTATTCATCACGTATTCATCGCCCGTTTACATCCACGTCACCGCTATTTCGCCCCTATTCCACCGCTCTTAAACCACTCATCAAGGGCTTTTTCGCCATTGTCATGTATTTTTCATTTACTATAAGGGTAGTTTTTTAGTATACTACTCCCCCATCAAAGCACGCCTTCAATGTGCTTAAGGATCCATGAACCGGCCTTCGATACAAACTCATATTTAATTAAAAATTAATATCAGTAAACCTATCTGCCGCTTCATTTGTGTTCCGAAAAACAGCTTATACAAAATGGTTTTTACTAAATTCCGTTCAACCCAAGTACCTTAGGTTTTGCATGATAAATTATATTTTCGTCACCGGTGGAGTTGTTTCATCATTAGGTAAAGGGATCGCAGCAGCATCCTTAGCCGCCATTCTTGAAGCTCGCGGCCTAAAGGTCACCATGCTTAAACTCGACCCCTACATAAATGTTGACCCTGGCACAATGAGCCCAATTCAACACGGTGAAGTATTTGTTACCGACGATGGTGCAGAAACCGATTTAGATTTAGGCCACTACGAGCGTTTTATTCGCACCCGTATGACCAGCCGTAACAATTTTACAACCGGTCGCGTTTACGAAGAAGTGATTAAGCGTGAACGACGCGGTGACTATTTAGGCGCAACTATTCAGGGTATTCCGCATATTACCAATGAAATTAAACGTCGTATTATTGCCGGCGCTGAAGGTAATGATATCGCAATTGTTGAAATTGGTGGCACGGTAGGTGATATCGAATCACAACCTTTTATTGAAGCAATACGCCAATTAGGAACCGAAGTTGGGCGTGACCATTCATTGTTTATGCACCTCACTTTAGTGCCTTATCTAGCGGCTTCAGGTGAAACCAAAACCAAACCAACTCAGCATTCTGTTAAAGAATTACGCTCGGTCGGTATCATGCCAGACATACTCGTATGTCGTTCAGAGGTGCCGTTACCGAGTAACGAACGCGCAAAAATTGCCTTATTTACCAACGTAAACGAAAAAGCAGTTATTTCACTTCGCGATGCTAGCAGCATTTATAAAATACCTGCAGCACTTAAAGCACAAGGCATGGACGAAATAGTGGTTAAACGTTTTGGTTATGATTGCCCCGAAGCTGATTTATCTGAATGGGAACAAGTGCTGTACGCAGAATCAAACCCAATTGGCGAAGTTAATATTGGGATGGTTGGCAAATATGTCGAATTGCCCGACGCCTATAAATCAGTGAATGAAGCATTAAAGCATGCTGGTTTGAAAAATCGCCTGACCGTTAATATCAAACATATTGACTCACAAGATGTTGAAAGCAAAGGAATACACATTCTAAATGAACTTGACGCAATTCTTGTTCCTGGTGGCTTTGGTATGCGCGGTATTGAAGGTAAAATAGCCGCAGCAAAATACGCTCGTGAAAACGATGTGCCGTATTTAGGTATTTGTTTAGGTATGCAAGTTGCTTATATCGAGTTCGCTAGAAACGTTGCCGGTATGGAAAAAGCTAACAGCACAGAATTCGACCCAAATACGCCATTCCCAGTTGTTGGCCTTATTACTGAATGGCTTGATGCAGATGGAGGCAAAGAAGTACGAGATGTTACAACCGATTTAGGTGGTACTATGCGTCTGGGCAGTCAACTTTGCCACTTAGAAAAAGGCACCAAAGTTGAGCAGATGTATGGCAGCACTGAAATTTTTGAGCGCCATCGTCACCGGTATGAGGTGAACAACAACTTACGCGCCGAAATTGAAAAAGCGGGCTTAAAAGTCAGTGGTTTATCGAATGACAAAGCCTTAGTTGAAGTTATCGAAATTGAAGACCACCCTTGGTTTGTAGCGGGCCAATTTCACCCCGAGTTCAACTCAACGCCACGCGACGGACACCCCTTATTCACAGGGTTTGTGGCAGCGGCAGGTGTATACGCTAAGAACAAATAGAATAGGATGACAACGGCTCACATGATGCATTATGATCCCCTTCATGCTTTTCAATTCATGTCGTGAGTCGTTTTCATTTAGTGCGTCATAACTCAAGTTATGTATCGCGTTCGTGTAGTGTGTTGCTATTTATTTAGCACGTTATTATAGAATTTAAACAACAAGCAAAGGAAAAAAAATGGCGAACATTTCTCGCATTATAGGTCGCGAAATTATGGATTCACGTGGTAATCCGACAGTTGAAGCAGATGTTTATTTGGAATGTGGTGCTATGGGTCGTGCTTGTGCACCGTCAGGCGCATCAACAGGTTCAAGAGAAGCTTTAGAACTACGTGACGGCGACAAGGCTCGTTATCTAGGTAAAGGCGTACTCAAAGCAGTCGCCGCGATTAATGATAAAATTGCTCCTGCATTACTAGGTAAAGACGCAGCAGCTCAAGCTAGTGTCGATCAGTTAATGATTGACTTAGACGGCACAGAGAATAAAGAAGTACTTGGTGCGAATGCAATTTTAGCGGTATCACTTGCCGTTGCAAAAGCGGAAGCAATTAGCCAAAAACTGCCTTTGTATGCGCATATTGCTAACTTAAATGGCACTCCGGGTGTTTACTCAATGCCAGTGCCAATGATGAACATCATCAATGGTGGAGAGCATGCTGACAACAACGTCGATATTCAAGAATTTATGGTTCAGCCTATTGGCGCTCCATCATTTGCCGAAGCATTGCGTACCGGCGCTGAAATTTTCCATAGCTTGAAGAAAGTATTATCCGCGAAAGGGTTGAGCACTGCCGTAGGCGACGAAGGTGGCTTCGCTCCAAACTTAACGTCTAATGCCGAAGCACTGTCAGTTATCGTAGAAGCTGTTGAAAACGCAGGCTACAAAATGGGTGTTGATGTTACCTTAGCGCTTGATTGCGCAGCCTCTGAATTCTACAAAGACGGTCAGTATGTATTGAGTGGCGAAGGTAAATCTTTTGATTCAAATGGGTTTAGTGACTATTTAGCTGACCTAGCGGCTGAGTACCCTATTCTATCTATTGAAGATGGCTTAGACGAGAGCGATTGGGATGGTTGGGCATATCAAACTAAAATTCTTGGCGATAAAATACAACTAGTAGGTGACGACTTGTTTGTTACTAACACTAAGATTTTATCACGCGGAATTGAAAATGGCGTGGCTAACTCAATCTTGATAAAATTCAACCAAATCGGTTCCTTAACTGAAACATTGAATGCAATTAGAATGGCTAAAGAAGCCGGCTTTACTGCCGTTATTTCTCACCGTTCAGGCGAAACAGAAGACTCGACTATTGCTGATCTAGCGGTAGGCACGGCAGCAGGCCAAATTAAAACAGGTTCACTTTGTCGTTCTGACCGTGTTGCCAAGTATAACCAATTACTTCGCATTGAAGCTGAGTTGGCAGAACAAGGCACACCCGCTGTTTACAACGGTCGTTCCGAAATTAAAGGTCAATAATCGATTTTTAAATTGAGTGTAGGCCGATAAGGCCAGTTTTAAAGGCTTTTTGCCAATAAAATTAGAGTAATTAATGAAAGCGGTATCTTTATGGTTTAAGATGCCGTTTCGTTTTTTAAAGCATTTTAATGAAATAAAGTAAGTGATGAGCGACCAGCACTCCAATCAAACCAACATATTTAACTTAGCAGAACAGTTTCCGAACGTCGCTGAGTTATGTAATGCGTTGTATGAACGAGAATTACTTAGTCTTGCCTCTAGTAATATCAAAGATCCTATCCTGCTGAAACGAAAACTCAGTGGTTTGTCTTACCACATTAAAAATGCTGCCGAATTTCTAATAAATGAACCCACTCCTATTGAGGTGGATGTTCACAATGGCACTTGGAAGTCTAAACAGGCGAATAAATGCCCCGCAGCTAAACTTGTTGCCAATGACGAAGAAATAGCGAAAGCAGGTACTTGGTTCAAACAACACCATTATCATGGCGCCGTGGTTTGCGTTTACGTAAATAATTATGGCAATGAACATATTGAGCTTGATTCAATTGATATGTTTACCAGCCCTGTTAGCAAGTTGCACACAAATAAATTTGCTTGGTTTGCGTTGGATGGCGAATCACTCGAAAAAACAAAAAAGCATGTCACTCACCGTTTAGTAAAACCTAATAAAGCCATTTTAAGCGCCGCTTGTAGTGGACATACATGGAATACCAAAGGCAAATGCACGCCAAGAGCCTTAAGTTTGCGCGAGCTATTGTTGTCGACTAATATTAATTGGAAGACATTTAGGTAACCCTAAACTAGCTGCTAGTTACAATTCACTTTTGAAGCTATATTCCTGAAGCTATATTCCTGCAGCTATATTCCTGAAACTCTATTCTTGAAGCTATATTCCTGAAGCTATATTTCTAAATCTTTGCTTTTGAAACTTTGCTCCTGAACTTATGATATTGAACCTATATATCAATAGTTCCATACTAATTAAAATATCTCCACCCATAAGGAAGTGAAAAATTGCGACTCATTGTCTATATAGTAATTACCGCGTTTTTCTGCACTGCATGTATGCCGGTTAACACACCCGATACGACTGCAAAACTGGATCTTGATAACATTGAATCCTGGTATAACAGTGCACAAACGTTTTTCTTAGATGATAACGCTAATCCAAACATAGTTAAATTTGCAGAACAATTACAAACATTCATAGTTGGCTCTGATACTGCAGTAACCAACGATTGGGCGCTTAAGGACCAACACAAGAAGCAAAGTCCGTCCTTAACTTTTGCTAGCGACTCAATAGTATTGTTAAACAATGCAAAGGCATCGAATCAACTTCCTGCCAAAATCGATTTATTAGAGAAGCACATGCAGCTCTTTTGGGCACATCAATTTAGCTTTTATGGTGACGTGTTTTTAAGTGATAACGACCAACAGTTCATTGAAACTCATGTAAAATATAGAAATTATCTACAATCGTTATCTGAACTTGCTCTTCGATACCCAGCTTTCCAAAAAGGCAGTATTGAGATTTATGCAGCTGATAATGAGAGAAGGCTGTTCGCATTTAGCCGAACTTACAAAAACACGAGGGTGTTTATAGCCACTAATTTGTCTTTTGAAACTCATGAAATGCCATTGCCGTTCGGCTTTATGTCATCGACCAAAGTGGTAATGTGGGAATCGGATAACATAAAGATCAGAGAATTTGTAACCCAATCCGCTATATCTATATTGCCGTTTACTACTGCAATAATTATTGTTGGTGGTTAAATTCGATTTTTAAATAGCGCTAATGATTAACGAAGGCGCAAATATTGTACTGCTGGTTAACTAAACCTAATAATTAGCACTACCGAATGGCTCTGCGGTTGTTTGAATCATTTAGAACCATTCAAAAATAGCTTTCAAACTTAGCCTGCCGTAAAATTATGACGTGCAATGACACTTCAGTGAATTACTCCGCGACATCGCTTTGCTTTGGTCACCGGGATGAATCGGCAATATTAGATAAATTAGAAAGCTACTGACCTATAAACTCATAATCCGTCAAACTTTCCAAAAAATTCAACAAGTCCTGTTTTTCTTCATCCGTAATATCAAAACCTTGTACAAATGGACTTTTGAGCGGATTGTTAACACCATCTCCTCGTCCACCGGCAGCATAAATATCTATTACCTCTGACATTGTTGCCACTGAACCATCGTGCATAAACGGAGCCGTTAGCATGATATTGCGTAATGTTGGCGCCCTAAACTTGCCTCGGTCTTTTGGGTTAAAAGTGATATCTGCCAGCCCTTGATCACCGTTGGCATAACTGCCCTTGCCGTCAATATCGTAGAGCCCTGTATTGTGAAACGAGACCAAATCTAACTTTTGCATAGCGTGTTTACTCGACTGCGTAAAATTAAAGCCACCATGACAATGAAAGCACTCTAGCTTTTCTGAGAAAAACAAATCCATACCGCGAATAGCAGAGTCAGACAAAGCGTCGTCCTCACTAAAATAGGCATAACGGTCAAAGTTCGAATTAAATGAAGTTAAGCTTCTTACGTAACTTGCTAGTGCTTTTACGATATGGTCAAAATTAATCTCATTACTAGCGAAAACAGTCTCTATTTCAGTAGCGTAGTCTTGCAGCCTTGCTAGAATTTCAGCCTCGTTGCCCGTCACGCCCATTTCTATTGGCGCTTCATTAAATAGAGGTATCAAAATCTGATTTTCAACCTTACCCAAAGCATCATGAGCCCACGTAAAACTGCCATTATAAGCAACATTAACTAGCGCCATCGAATTACGCTTTAATACCTCTCCCGTTGTTCCAACGGATGTCTTTTTAGGCTCGGCAAAGGCAAACGCTTTTAGATGACAAGATGCACATGATTGCTGTTCATTAATCGACAAACGCAGATCATTAAATAAGCGCTCACCCAAGGCGACTTTTTCAACCGTCATTGGGTTGTCTACCGGAACATTAGGCGTAGGAAAACCAGCCGGAATATTCCATTTATAAGGCGTTGATACCTGTTGCGGAGAACAAGCAGTTGTTACTACCATCACAGCAGCGCAAATTAATAGTAAACTAAAAAACTTACTTAAACACAGCATTGAGCTTCAAATTCTCCACTAATTCATTACAGGTCGTATTATCAATTCCCGAAAACATACAACTCGATTTCCTAGTTGGCAGCATGGTTCTGATTATCTCATCAAGGTGGATGCTGATGTTTATATGGATCTGTTTTATTCCAACGCCCGATTGACCTGCACCTGTTTTTTGTGGAACAGCTAAGACCTGTATAGAATCAGGTGACAGCATTAATTCTACTGGTATCAAATTAGGCTGAGCACATGGTTTTTGTGGCGCGCGCACCATTGCTGCCGACTCACATCCAACGCTGCCCAAATGAAAGGACCATGAGTCTCCCGTATCATTTTGCATATCCCAACGAATAAATTTGTAACCATTACGCCAAGCCCAAAACATCGATGAATCATTCAATGGTGATGCTTGAATTAACGGATTTTGATGGTTCACAGCAAACGGAACACCAACATTAAAGGAAAGTGTTAAAGGCGCTTTTAAATCTATATTTGCGATTGCGGCCATGACCGACATATTGCCAGTTGTTGGTTTACACCCTGGCGCATACCTAATCAACGCAATCTGCTGGCTTTGCCAATCGTTTTCGTCTAGGATTGTGGCACTAAAATTGTTGAGTGAGAGCTGGCTAAAGAACATCGCTAATTCCGATATATGCCATTGTTCATTCTGTATATTAAGTGGCTGGTCGCACTGAATAGGCGCGCCTTGGAAGTGCACAGAAAACGTAATTATCACGTCATTAAATTTTGTGGACGTATTATTTAGCTTTGCATTAGCAGTGTCTTGCGAATGAGTAATCGATTCAGGAGCCGGCGAACAACCACTAATAAGTAGGCCGCTGGCTAATAGTAAAAACGTTACATTTACCGGCACTCTTATATTTGAAAAATCGCTTAATTTTTCGACTAAACATGTCATCAAGTACAAAATAAACGGAACCATAATGAAGAAAATCCTCTTTAGTTTACGCGTCTTGCTCACAATTACCATTGCAATATGTACGCAAGCAAACGCACATACCGATCACGACAAAGCGCGCTTTGTTGCACAAAAGGGTGTTGACGCGGGTAATTGCAAAAACCGATTTAGACCCTGCGCTTCGATTGGTTATGCAGCGCAGCAAGCCAATAAAGGAGATGTCGTTTTAGTTGCACAGGGCACTTACGAATTAACAGAATTTGCAGATATTTTTTATCTTATTAGCGATATTGTGCCTGCCCTAGGCGGCTTTCAAACCATAGATAACTATCAAGTCCAAAATCCAACCGCTTTCCCCACTACTTTGCAAGGCGTACCTCAACAATACGCCAATCAATTATATGAAAAAGGCTTCAACGTTATTGTCGATACAAAAGGCATCGACTCTGCAACAGCACTTATGTTAGATAAACGCGTAGATGCAGTCAACGCTATGTATCAATCACAAGCCAACGTAGCCTGTGTTGACGGCTTCGCGGGTCAGTTTGGGTGCAACAACATGTCACTTTTAGCACATATTCCAGTCAGCGGTTTTCCAACGAATAGTTCCGGCGCTAATGATATTTGGGGGCATGTTGACCTCAACACGATGAAAGAATACGCATTGATAGGATTAAGAAGAGGTGTTGCATTAGTAGACGTTTCCGACCCTGTTAACCCCGTTATTATCAATGCCATTCAAGGTCAAAGTACCACTTGGCGTGATATTAAAGTGCTCCAATACTTCAATACGGATGCTAATAAATGGGAAGCATACGCTTATGCAACCGCCGACAGTGCATCTGAAGGCCTAACCATTATGAACTTGAGCAATCCAGATGATGGTTTAGTGTTGGCCAAGCGCGATATTACTGATGGAGAAGCACATAACATTTATATTTCGAACGTCGATTATGGCTTAAATATCAGAAATTCAGCTGCGGTTCCTCAGATCCACATTTTGGGCGCTAGCAACTTCGGGGGGGCAATGCGCAGTTATTCCCTTTCAGATCCTGCAAACCCGACTGCAAGCTTCATTCCTTCTGGCGCGACACGTAATGATTATGCGCACGACGCATCCTCATTTTTAGTCAATGATGAACGCGCCGAGCGTGATTGTGTCAATACCACATCTGCAGGATGCACGGTTATGCTCGATTTCAATGAGAGAAGCTTGCGTTTGTGGGATCATTCGAACCTAAAGAGTGTAATCGAATTGTCATCCGTGAGTTATCCAAATGCCGAGTACACGCATTCAGGTTGGTGGAGTGAAGACCGCCAATACGTGATTGTGCATGACGAACTCGACGAGAGAAACAGAGGGTTGAATACGACAGTTCATATTTTTGATATTTCTGATTTGAACGAGCCAACTCTTGTATCGACATGGCTTGGTCCAACACGCGCAATCGATCATAATGGCTTTGTGCGTGGCAATAAATATTACATGTCAAATTATGAGCGCGGTATCACCATTCTCGACTTATCAGACCCATTAGCGCCTGCTGAGTTAGGTTATTTCGACACTTTTCCTTCATCGACTAGCTCTGGATTTAATGGTGTTTGGGGTGTTTATCCCTATCTCCCCTCTGGCATCATAATCGCCAGTGATATCCAAGGGGGTTTGTTTATTTTAAAAGACGAGACTAACAGTGCAGCAAAAGACGATATTAATTTCTCATCCGCATTGCATGAAGTAACAGAGGGCGGCGTTGTTAATATATCCGTCGTGCGCTCAGGTACAAGAGCGGTTTCAGTTGATTATAAAATCATACGTGGGGCAGCCAGCGGCGATGACTTTTTGGCCGATGAGAGTGGCACGTTAACTTGGAGTGCAAACGACACTGCTGCACAAACGATTAGCATTGAGGCAATAGATGATGGCAACGATGAAGGTATTGAAAGTCTATTCCTTCGTTTAGAAAATGCGTCAGCGAGCGCTGAACTAGCAACACCAAATATTGCTAAAATAGATATCCAAAGTTTGAGTAATCAAGCATCTTCTCTCTTTTTACCTGAAGACACGTTAACTGTAAAAGAAACTGACGGTGCACTTAATCTAACCGTTACCCGCTCTGGAAATGCGCAGCAAGCGGCTGCTGTTGGCTTGCGGATTGAAGATGGTTCAGCACAAGCCGGCACCGACTTTGCGCTGTCAATAAGTTCACTCGAATGGGCAGCCGGAGAATTAGGCGATCAACGTTTTACGCTTAACATCGTAAATGATGATGCAAGCGAGAATGACGAAAGCTTCGCTGTGGTCTTGGATAATCCTCAAAACGTCACTATTTCAGGTTCACCGAGAGTTGAGGTGACTATTCGTGACGACGATTCAAACCAAGCGCCAACAGTAAACACGGAAAGTAATTTGAATGTGAACACGCGTCAGGCCATTACGTTAACAGCGACAGCGTCGGATCCTGAAGGCCAAAGTATGACTTTTGCTTGGGAGCAAACAGCCGGCACCAGCGTAACGCTGGCAAGTGCTGATAGTTTGTCAACTAACTTTACTGCACCCGATACCGCTGGTATCTTGGGATTTACTTTCACCGCGGCTGACGACTTCGGCGTCACCTCGTCAATGAGTATTAGCGTTACTGTTGAAGACGCTCCTCCGGTATTTTTACCTGTACCTCCAAGTAACACTAACTCAAGTGGAGGTGCTATTTGGCTGATCAATATTTTACTACTATTAACATTAGTAAGAAGATTGAAAATCACAAACTTGACGCAATATACAGAGAGTACCAAGTAAACAGTTCAAGAATTCTCGTTGTGTAAAAATGAACGCTTCCTTTTAGAATATGTCATGTTGCTGGTTCAGCAATAAATCATAGTTTGACTGATATTAAATAGCTCTGAAAAATAGCTCCTATAGATAGCGCGAAAAATACATTAATAAACGCACCACAATGCAACTCAATTAACCTCAAAAGGCATTCCATTGAACAGCAGTACTTCAATACTTTCATGGCTATTTTCACATTTACGCCCTTATATGAGCAAAGTTGTTTTTGCAATAATAGCGCTTATTGTTGGCGCAATGTCTTGGTTAGTTTTAGGACAAGGCATCAAGTTGGTGGTCGATCAAGGATTCGTTGCAGGCGACGAATCCATGCTACTCAATTCACTTCTACTGGTATTAGTCATCGCCTTTATTGGCAGCATAGCAACCTACTGCCGATTTTATCTAATGGTTTGGTTAGGTGAAAGAGTATGCGCAGATATTCGCAAAGCCTTGTTTTCACATTTAGTCACTTTGTCGCCAAGCTTTTTTGCTGAATCGCGCACAGGTGAAGTTATATCTCGATTTACCAGTGATACCACGTTGCTACAATCGGTCGTTGGCACGGGTGTTTCGATGGCATTGCGCTCATTTGTGATGTTTATTGGTGCACTTGTTTTAATGGCAATTACCAGCACCACGTTAACCATTTATGTATTTATTGCCGTACCTATCATTTTATTACCGATAAAATTACTAGGTAAAAAAGTCAGACATTTCGCCAAGGTAAGCCAAGATGATGTCGCCACTATGGGCACATTAATTGACGAAAGCCTGCACGAAATACACACTTTACAATCATACAATCACGAACGTCAAAGCGTTGATAGCTTCGATGCTAGCGCTGAACAAATAATGACAAGTGCCTCAAAACGCATTCATTATCGCGCCCTCCTTATCGCTATGATCATGTTTATCAGCTTGAGTTCTATATTTATTGTCGCTTGGGTTGGTGCATTGGATGTTATATCCGGAGCAATTACTCCAGGTGAACTTACCGCTTTCGTTTTCTATGCAGTACTTGCTGGCGCATCCATTGCAACCATAAGTGAAGTGATTGGCGATTTACAAAAAGCAGCCGGTGCGAGTGAGCGTATCGTGGAATTGATGAATACGACATCTGAAATACCGGTCGAATCATCTTTTTTAGACATCACTGAAGATGAATTTGGACCAATTGAGAACCAATCAGTCAATGCAATAAACACCAAAGGTTTTAGAATTAACGAAAAAGCATTAGTTGATGCCAACAAACCCATATTAACGCTTCACAACGTCGGATTTAGCTATCCCAGTGTTCCTGAGAAACAAATTATTAATGAAGTATCATTTAGTGTCATGCCGGGGCAAAAAGTGGCGATTGTCGGGCACAGTGGTGCGGGAAAATCGACCTTGTTTGATTTGCTCATGCGCTTTTATGATATCGACTATGGTGAGATTTTTATTGGTGACGCAACACAAAAAAGTATCAGCACATACGATATTCGCCGGCAATTTGCGCTCGTACCCCAAGATGCCGTTATCTTTGCCACCACCGTTTTAGACAACATCCGTTTATCAACTCCACAAGCTAGCAAAGAGGATGTAATTGAAGCGGCAAAGCTGGCCTTTGCACATGAGTTTATTTTGGATTTTGTAGACGGTTACGAAACTCAGTTAGGCGAGCGTGGCGTAAAACTGTCCGGCGGCCAAAAACAGCGCATAGCCATTGCTAGAGCAATATTGGCAAAGCGCCCTATTCTATTATTAGATGAAGCAACTAGCGCGTTAGATGCAAGCAGTGAGAAATACGTAAAACAGGCATTAGATTCACTGATGACTAAAACGACCACATTAATTATCGCACACCGTTTATCTACCGTGATTAATGCTGATAATATTATTGTGCTCGAAAAAGGCAAAGTAATAGGGCAAGGCAAGCATGCTGAGTTAATGGCCGCGAGTCCAGTTTATAAAGAATTTGTTGAATTGCAGTTGAGTTAAGCCGGATTTTTGCAAAAATGAAAAGACTTGTAACAATTAATCAACATTTTGAGCGTAAAGCGAACTAACAAAACTATCCTAAAGTAGTAAGATAGTGCTCTTGCTTCACATAAGAACACGCGCCCTCGACATGAAGGCAAAGAATCACCAGCTTTGGATGGCATTATGTTTGTAAATTTCACACGAAAATCGCTACTCGCCATTTTTTTGTCTTCAATGGTATTTACTGCCGTTGCTGAAGATACAAAAGATGAAAAGAAAGAAGATGAAAAAGAAAAAGAAACACTGACTGAAATCTTAGAAAAAAAAGACGCTTTTGAAGGGTTTTTCAACATTTACCGTGACAAGAAAGATGGCAGTGGTTTAGTGGTTTTTGATGAATCACAATTAAACAAACCGTTGCTATATTTTGTATCAACCGTTGATGGCGCTGTTGCTGCAGGAACGTTTAGAGGCCAATTTAGAGGTTCTCGTTTAATCGAATTTCGTCGTAACTATGACCGCATAGAAGTTGTTTCAAAAACCCCAAGATTCTACTTTGACCCTGCAAATGCAGTGAGCAAAGCCGCTGACGCCAATATTAGTGAAGCTATTTTAGTGTCAACTAAGATCGAACACGAAGAAGACGGTAAAATTGCAATTTCTCTCAGCGACTTATTCGCAAATGAAGACTTACACAAAGTTTCTCAATCACCTTTAGACGATAAAGACGCAGAAAAACGTCGCTTTAAGCCCGGAAAACTATCAAAAGACAAAACCTCTATTAGCGACATTAAGAACTTTCCTGAAAATACCCATGTGGTTGTTCGTTACGTTTACGAAAACAGCGAACCAAAAGTGGACGGTGGTGATGACGTGTCGGACTCCCGTTATACCACTCTGCAAATTCAACATGCCTTCATTAAAGCGCCTGACAACAACTTCAAGCCACGTCGTGACGATCCGAGAATAGGCTTCTTCTCGCAGCAGTTTGACGACTTAACGTCGGATCAAACAGCAAACTATCGTGATGTCATTAATCGTTGGGACTTAGAAAAGAAAAATCCCGGCATTGGGGTATCAGACCCCGTTCAACCTATTATTTGGTGGATTGAAAATACGACTCCTGTTGAATGGCGTGAAACTATTAAAAACGCCACACTCGCTTGGAACACCTCGTTTGAAAAAGCGGGAATTAGCAATGCAATCGAAGTGAAAATTCAACCGGACGATGCAGCTTGGAGTTCTGATGACGTGCGTTACAACGTATTACGCTGGACTTCCTCACCACGCCCTCCCTTTGGTGGTTACGGTCCAAGCATCGCGCATCCATTGACCGGGCAAATCATTGGGTCTGACGTTATGCTGGAATACAGCTTTATGAAAGGCCGTTGGCTTGCCGGTGAAATGTTTACTGACGGCTATGCGTCGTTAAGTGACAGTTTGCAAGGCGATGAGCGGATGAACTGTTCACTAGGTCATGAACTAAACCTGGGCATGATGTTCGGTCAGTATGCTGGAATGGCCGATGGCATGGGCAAAATTGAAGAGGAAAAATTACTTCGTCAATCGATGGCATATCTCATCCTGCATGAAGTAGGTCATACATTAGGTTTGAACCACAACATGATGGCGTCGCAACTGCATGGTCATGATGAAGCTCATGATGCTTCGGTTACTCAGGGTATTCTTGCCGGATCTGTGATGGACTATCCCTCAGTTAACTATGCACCAGTAGGAAAAGAACAAGGCGACTTCTACACTGAAAAACCAGGTCCATATGATGATTGGGCAATTATGTATGGTTACTCTGAAGCACTGGCTGATCCAATCGAAGAAGAAAAACGCCTTACTGCGATTTTAAGCCGCTCTGCAGAACCACAACTTGCCTTTGGTAATGATGCTGACGATATGCGATTAGCTGGCCGCCACGTTGACCCTCGTATTAATATATTTGATATGTCAGGTGACGCGGTTGATTACGCTAAAGACCGCTTTGAATTAATTAAGCACATGGCTGGCAAACTGAAAGAAAAAACCTTAGTTGATGGCCGTTCACACAACGACTTAACGGTTGGTGTAAACGTATTGTTTGGTGAATTCGCTCGTCAAGCCTCAGTTGTATCACGCTATATTGGTGGTGTTTACTTAAACCGAGCTTTTGTTGGTCAAGAAGGTTACACGCAACCATTAACGCCAGTGCCTGAAGTTGAGCAACAAAATGCGATAGATACATTAAGCGCATTTGTTTTTGCACCAGATGCGATTGATGAAATGGCCCCGTTGTTTGCTTATATTCAACGTCAACGTCGCGGTTTCAGCGGTTGGGGAAGAGACGAGTCCCCTCGCCTTCATGACATGTTGCTGGGTGCTCAAAAGAACGTCCTTGATCATGTAATGCACCCGAATGTATTGATCCGGTTAACTGACACAACTTTATATGGCAATACGTTTACTGCTGAAAAAATGATGAACAACCTAACCGACGCTATGTTTAAAGCTGATATTAAAAGTGATGTGAACTCATATCGTCGTAACTTGCAGGTTGAATATGTAGAACGTTTGATTGCAATGTCAGGCCTGGAGTCAACGAGTAAGTATGACAACTTTGCTCAAGCATCTTCAATGTATGAACTCGGTCGAGTTGCAGACATGGTTAATAAGTCACGTGGTGATCTGGCGTCTAAGATCCATAAAGCATTTTTGAAAGAACGTATTGAGCGTGCTTTTTATAAAGGCTAGTGCTTTGCAGTAAATAAACCGTTAAGTGGTTCTACTATGGGTAAGCCTTCCCCAGGCTTACCCAAATTTGAAGTCTACTGATAGCATTTTAACTAGAATTAAAAGTAATAAAGTAATAAAGTAATGCCAAAAAATACTCTCTGAGAATCTATTAAAATATGAATCAAAACAAAGTTTTTTTTGCATGGATTATTTTTATATTGTCTAGCGTTGCCTTCTTGAGTGTTTTTTATTTTTTACTATCAGTAAACACTAAACTTACCTTATCTTATGTAATAGACGACCTGATAGGTGACGAGCCAAGTACTTTAATGATCGGCAGTTCTACCATCGCTCGATTTCCCTTCCAACAGCTAAATAATTGCAAAAATCCAAAGATAAGAGGATTTAGTAATGGCCTCACAAACGATGCAATAAGGTATTTAACATGGGGAAGCATAAATAAGTCAAAGACGGCTTTCATTTATGTTGGTGAAAACGACATAGCCCGAGGAGCATCGGTATCGAAAGCTTTTCAAGATTTAGAAGAACTGGTGGAACTATTAGTTGAAAATAAAACAGTGAAAATCGGCATATTCTTGATTAAAAATTCACCACGTCGGTGGGAGTATCATGAATTATTCCAGCAGTACAATAGAATGGTTAAACAAAAGTTTACCTCTCGAAGTGATATTGTAATTGTTAATCTAAATTTACTTGAAGACCCACGGTTTTTTATTAACGACGGTGTACACCTTAGCAGACTTGGTTACACAAAATTGATATCTTGGGTTGACCAAATATGTGAGGAAAGTTGAAGTCATTGAGATATATTTATCTAGATAATTTGCGTGGTCTTTTAATGGTAATGGGAATTGTTCTTCATACCTGCGCAGCGCTGTCACCTGAACACTATTGGTTAATTACCTATAAAGCGACGGCTGCATGGGCTGATACGTTAAACACTGCTATTCATTACTTTCGCATGCCGCTATTTTTCATTATTTCGGGATTTTTTACAGCACTCGTTATTTTAAGAAAAGGTCTGACTACGGCTGCTCTTGACAGGTTTGTTCGTGTTTTAGTACCGTTTAGTGCGACTTTATTAACGCTAAATATAGTACAAAGTTTCGTTCTGAACTTTTTAGACGGTAACAATGTTCTTCCATTTTTAAATGTTTCACACTTGTGGTTTTTAGTAAATTTGTTCGTTTACATGTTCGTCGTATTCATGACACATAAACTGCTGAACGCAATAGCAAATCTATCAGTGCTTAGCACTAAGTTCGTTATTTACGTTTTCGTTTTTGTAAATCCGCTAATTTACATCGCCGTTCTATCAATAAATTATGTAAGCGACAGTTTTTACACATCGATACCAATATTCGGTTCCGTATTTATGTTGTTAAAATATCTACACTTATTTTTACTAGGATACCTCATCGCACTCAATAGTACGTTATTCGAGTGCGTTCTTAAATCCACCAGGTTATTCATTGTTTTGTCTTTTTGTGGTGCCATTTATATAAACTTCGGTAGCTTAGAAAACCCTTCTGTCGTTGCAACAATTATTAATGAATATTTAACTACGTTAACAATAATTTGTACTTGCCTATCATTAATAGGTGTTAGTTATCGCTTCTTAGGCAAAGCCAATTCTTTTATGAAAAACCTAGCGAACGCATCATATACAATTTATTTGTTTCATCATTTTCTTATTATTATATTTGTTGCTCTGCTGAACTATATTGACTACACCATCCCTCCAGAGCTCGTATTTTTAAGCATCGTTGTGGTTACTTATATAATGACATTATCCCTTCATCAAAAACTCATCGTTAGAACGCCGTGGTTGCTATTTTTATTTAATGGTAAGAAATAAGTATACAGTTGCATGATACAAAAACGCCCTGTTTGATTGATATCAAACAGGGCGCTATTTAACCTTGGAGTGCAATAGTGCTAAACGTAAAAGTCTTTATACCACTTCACAAAAGCAGCAATACCATCATCTAAACCGATACTCGGACGGTACCCCACATCCTTCACCAGTGCTTCAACATCGGCATATGTGTCAGGCACGTCACCCGGTTGCATTGGCAGCAAATTCTTTTGGGCGGTTTTACCGAGTGCTTTCTCTATTGTTTCAATAAACGTCAACAGATGCACTGGCGTTTGTGCGCCAATGTTGTAAATACGCCACGGGCCTTTACTTGAACTTGGTGACGGCGACTTCGCATCCCATTCTAGGTTGGGCTTGGCGACATGCAGCATGGTTTTAATGACACCTGATACAATATCGTCTATATAGGTAAAATCGCGGCGATGGTTACCAAAATTATAAACATCGATAGGTTCACCGGCGCTAATCGCCTTGGTAAATTTAAACGGCGCCATATCTGGCCGACCCCACGGACCATATACAGTAAAGAAACGTAAACCGGTTGTCGGTAAATTATACAAGTGGCTATAAGTGTGAGCCATCAATTCATTGGCTTTCTTGCTAGCCGCGTATAATGACACCGGGTGATCAACATTATCGTCAACGCTAAACGGCATCGCTTCATTAGCACCATAAACTGAGCTTGACGATGCATATACCAGATGCTCAACTTCATTGTGGCGACAACCCTCTAGTATATTCATAAAGCCAACAATATTAGCGTCGATATAAGCATGTGGATTTTCAATCGAAAATCTAACCCCAGCTTGGGCTGCTAAGTGAATGACACGATCAAATTTATGCTGTTTAAATAAGGATTCCATTGGCTCACGATGCGCAATATCCATTTTAATGAACTGAAAACGAGCGGCATTTTCATGTTCTGCTATCCAATCTAAACGCGCTTCTTTGAGCGATATATCGTAATAGTCATTGATATTGTCTATACCTATAATATCCATGTCCATATCGAGCAATTGACGACATGTGTGGGCGCCGATGAAACCTGCTGCGCCGGTCACTAGAATTTTCAAAATTATACTCCAAAATACTTTTGCTTATCATAGCGAGCATAACGCTAGAATTACAGGCTTTTCAGAGTCTCTCTTCAAACTTTATGTATAGATATTGTTTAGGAAAGCGAATATGATTGTCAGAAGTTTTTACACTTATCTTAAAGCATAATATTTTTGTCTTACAAAACATATGCTTAAATTTGGTGCGTTTTTTGCATTAGCATTAACAATAGCATTACTAAGTATTTAAGGAGCTCTCACAATGGATAACAATGAAACCAATACGACCCCAGAAGCTGGAAAGTCTAGACGTAGTTTTATTAAAAAATCGTCAATCGCCGCTGGCATAACAATCATACCAGCCAGCAACGTTTGGGGCGCATGTAACGTTTCAGGTGTATCCGGCGGATCTCAATCCGTTAATACGACATGCATTGTGACCCCTTTCAGTGGCGGCCGCTCTCCTGGCACATGGAAGCAGTTTGTAAAATATGCTCCTAAGGACGCAAACCTCAAGCAAATCGCGACGATATTGTCAGACGTGGACCACGAAGATATTTTTGGTAGTAGTGGCCAGAAAAAGACCGCGTTTTACTATCCAAAATTAAGAGATTTTATTTTTAGTAAAACAATAACAATTGTAGGCAATGGTATTGGCACGATTAGAAACAAAGACATTAACGTCGGAGATGCCGTAACCAATAATAGAAAACCTCTTGAGAAACACATTGCGTGTACCTACTTAAATGGGCTATTTGGAATGAATTCAGGCCTGAGTGGGGAGTTTACTGGATTTGATGGCAACAACTTGTTCATAGAGCATATTTGGGGATCTGCTGAAATTAATGGGGCAAGCATGGTTAAAATTGAATTGAAGAATGCTTATGGAAGCAAAAAGATTACAGAGGCAACACTCAGTACCGTCCTGGGTATATAGAGTAATAAATTAGAAATATTTACCAATACAAAACATGCAAACAACCGACACTTTCCTTATACACAGGCTGGCTGATAAGTCAGCCTTTGTTGTTTTTAATCGTTTAAATTGGCGCACCTATATCATTGGTTTCAATCAGGTCATCGAAAATTTAAATACAGGTATTATAAAAAGTATTAGTTCAGAGGAATTTATTGCTCTGACCGCCAAAGAACAAATAGATACCTTGTTTAAAGCTGACTATTGGGACACTTTTAAATAAATGATTAGTTTGAATTCAGGCCAATATACCTATCGTATAAGAGGTGACATAGCGTCGGTTAAAGATGAACTGACTCGCTTATACCCGCACTCGTTAAATCATGACTTCGCCGTTGCAGACTTTGATATTGAAATACAGCAAACGAGCTTATTGAGAACCTTACTGCGCCCCCAAGTAACGCTTAATATTGAAGGGCATAAACCCTTCAATCCTATTCATCCTGCCAAGCTCTTACCATCTATTGAATGGGCAATGAACTGGTGCGTTTCAGCTTACGATCACACTAAATTACTGATTCACTGCTCAGTCGCAGTAAAAAATGGCAAAGCTATATTATTTCCAGCTAAGTCAGGATCAGGTAAGTCGACCCTATCAGCCTATTTAGGGTTAAACGGTTGGCATTTATATTCTGACGAAATGGCCATCATTAATCTGGAGACGGGTTATGTCGAACCGATGTTTAGACCTGCGTCCCTAAAGAATGAATCAATTGAAATTATTAAGCCGTTTGTGCAGGCTGATGAGCATTATATGAGTCGCACCACCAGAGGCACTCACAAGGGTGATATAGCCCATGTAAGAACTATGTCTAAAGATGTTTTTGATAAGCTTGAGCCAAGCAAAATAGCTGCCGTGTTATTTTTAGATTTCGATAAAAATAAGCGTTTTAATGTGTATGAAATTGATAAATCTATTGGCTTAGCTAAAATTATAACCAACGCTTTTAACTATAGCGTTATTGGCGAAGCGGCTTTTAACATATTAGTTTCCATCATTAATAAGGCAACCATATTAGAGGTTAGCTACGGTGAAATGGCTGATATGAAAGAACTCATCGGGGAATTGGTGATATGACGCCAACCGGTATTTCAAAAACGTTGTTTTTAGCGATGCTTACGCAGAAAAAAAGTGTCACCGAGCTAGAACCTGAAGAATTAGACTCACTATTAAGAGCGGCCATCGCAGCTCATATGCATGGCGTATTGGCAAACACAGTAGACAAAACATTATCGCTGTTATTGCCACTGCCTCTATCTCGACATTTTGCATCGATACATACTTTTTCACTCGCACAAAAAAATCAGGTCATCGTGTCTGCTAACTTGTTGTCAGCACAGCTATCGTCTGCTGGAATACCTGTTCTGTTACTCAAAGGTGCAGCCTACATCCTTGGCAATAAAACTAATGCACAAGGTAGGCTGATTTCTGACATCGATATTTTAGTTCAACGAGATGCATTAACAACGGTCGAAAATACGCTACAAAAAAATGGCTGGCGGGCTAAGTCATTGAACGACTATGATGAAAAGTATTATAGAGAATGGTCGCATGAATTACCGCCCTACATACACAACGAAACCGGCGTAATCCTCGATATTCACCATAACCTAATTCCTCTGTCGTCAGGAAAAACCATCAATATTGCGCAAATTGAAGCAACAAAAGTGGTAGTTGGGAACAACCTATATATTCCAAGTGACGCCTATCTGATTCTTCATAGCGCAATACATTTGCTATTAAATGACGATACAGAAAAAGGCTTGAGGGACTGTTTTGACTTGCATTCACTCATTCAAGGATATCTAGCATCAGACACGCTAGATTCGTTAAGGGTGATTTTTATAGAAGCCAATTGTGAGACTGAATTTAGCGTACTCATTCATTTGCTAAATCGAATTTTTAAAAATGAATACAGCGAGATTTTATTGAGTGGTGTTCAACGCTTGTCTTGGCATGATCAGGTATTGGTTAATTCGTTGTATAGAACTATTTGCCCGCACACTGACTACTTGCTTGACAACAAGTCAGCGCTCGCAAGGCAACATGTTTATATACACGGTCATTTAAGCAAGATGCCCTTCTTACTATTTATTCAGCACATCTGCTATAAAGGTTACCGCTCAGCGGTTAAACGACTATTGGGCGAAACCTTTTTTAAGTCTTTATCACCAAAAGAGTAAAATAACAAAACGCCAATGGTGAACCACCCAACCATGCCAAGTAAGCGTATCTAGGTGACTACTTACTATATAAATAACACGCTAAATCAGCGATGCTGCTATAACGTTAAATCAACGGTCTTGGCCAGCTTACGCAGATCCCTAATCGGTATAGCATAACTAATCCCACTTGGATTTGTTAAGGCAGACTCTTTGCCCGCTGATACAAATACTTTATTTATAATCGCAACGACTTCATTATTATTACGATTAAAAACAGGGCTGCCACTGTTACCAGGGTAAGCAGTCGCATCTAATTGATAAACCAGAAACGGTGTTTTAAGCCTATCTAACATTTGCAGAGTTAGCTGATTTGCATTGCTAGCGGGGTTAACATCAGGTGTAATCGCGGCAATAATTCCTTGATGGGTTGCCGGGTATAAACCTAAAACAGCGCCAATAGGAAAACCAGTAAAGAAAACTGACGTTCCTGGATCAATCAAACTATCACTTGCGAGCTTGAGCGCAGGCAATGTTTTATCAATAGATAATATGGCAATGTCATGTACCGGATCTATCGCTAAAATTTCCATTTTATGGATCGCCGGATTCTGCCCAGTGCCGCTTAACGCCACAAAGTTCTGCACAATCGTCAGATCCAGTTCTTTGGACACCACATGATAATTAGTAACAATGTATTTGCCATTCCCTACCACAAAACCTGTACCTAGTATCTGGGGTGCGCTTGATTCGATTGGCGCATAAATAGCAATACCGACGACGGCGGGCGTTATTTGTTTTATCGATTCAGGTAATGATTGAGCTTGCTGTGCCACCGCCAGTGATGAAAAAAACAAACAAACTAAAGCGAAAACAATGCTCCCCCAATATCCATAATTAGCTGAACTTCCTTTTTTGATTTGCATTATCATTCTCTTCTGTTGATTAGTGCGTTAGCATAACGAAAAATAGAACAGTAACCAATCAAAAACTATGCTGACACAGATTTTTAAAAACTATGAACTAGATTATGTAAAATCATTGCTAGCACAAGTAGCGAATTCAGACGACAGCGTATTTTTGAGTCAGTTTTGGTTGCTACCTTGGCTAGAAACATTATCTACAAAGCCGATGTTAATGGTATGTAATCGTGATTCACACATCGTTGGATTCGCGTTTTGGGGATGTCAACAGCATTGGCTCGGTAACCGGTATTACTTAAATCAAACCGGCGTGCATAGCGATGATCAAGTTTGGATCGAGCAAAATGATATTATTTGTCGTTCTGAGGATCGCCCTGATGTGCTAGACGCAATGCTGGAAAAGCTCAGTGAGTTGAAAAACCTTGCAAAAGTAACAGCGCAAACATGCCTGAGTGATCAATGGCAACATGCACGTTTTTTAGCACCTGAGATAACACAAGAAGCTAACTTTTATGCTGACCTAACCGTTTCAGATGATTATCTTGATAGCCTCTCAAAAAATACCAGAGCGGCAATTAGACGCTCAAATAAACTCATTGCAGATAAATTTGGACCCATTACTGTCACTATTGCCCGGCAAAGCGAACACCAACAAATATTGCACAAAATAGCCGACCTGCATATCCTTAAATGGGGTGAGAGCGAATACGGCAGTGGTTTTACGAATCCAACGTTTGTAGAATTCCATGAACAATTGTTGGCTGTAAAAGATCAAGCTTACTCAGGTAAGGCAAAGCTGCTAACGCTTACAGCGGGCGATTTCGTCCTTGGCTATTTATATATTTTGATTAGTGACAAACAGATTCTGTTTTACTTGTCGGCCATTAACTATGCCGACCTAGGTAATAAATACAAACCAGGCCTAACCATGCACTTCTACGCAATAGCGCATTTTAAAGAGCTTGGATATGACAGTTATGACTTTTTAGCAGGCCCTGCAAGGTACAAAGAGCAAATGTCGAATAGTAATTATCCGGTTTATCACATCTCTATGTATAAAAACACGCGTCGAAATAGAATCATAACAAAGTTAAAATCACTTGTAGGGCGGTAACACTGAGCTTTAGCTACTATGGTAAGCCGAGCGTTTATTTTATTAACTAACGTTATTAAAAAGAATACTTATCGTTTACTAATAAAAATTTATACTCAATGTTGAGAAAATGGACGAACTTCAATAGCAGGTACAGCGTTAACATGATTTATGCGTTTAGTTTCGATGGAACAAATGGAGTGCCTACCCCATTTTCAGTAGGGGTGCCCTTACCCAAGGGGACGTTTTGGCCTGAACAAAAATTACAAATAGTGACCGAATCTGGTGTAAACGTCGTTTCGAATGTGACTCCAAGCTCTTTATGGCATGACAAATCTATTCGATGGTGTCAAATTGATGGCTACTCTGAGCAAAGCAACAAGCAAAAGTATTTTATCACCAAAAGCCAAGCGACCTTATTCAAGAAACAAGATTGTGTATTTGAAAAAGATGGCGCGTTTATCCTTAAATCAAAAGATTTAACGCTTCGAGTATCGACTGATTCTTTTTTGTCATTAAAACAAGTCACTAACACGACGAGTTTACCGCTTGAATTGTCCCCTGTATTTTCGGTGAAAAACGTCGAGACTAAGTTCACGTTGATTAACTCGACGCTGTTTACTAAAACAAGTTCGTGCAACAAGCCCCTTCACGCCACATTAAAACAACAATATAAAACCGACCTAGACACAGCTAAAAAACATCTCTTCGTTACCGTGGAATATAAGTTTGACTATCCGACTAATCAGCTAAAAATAAATTTGTCGGTGCATAATCCAATGCCACTTATTCCAAACAATGATCAATGGGATCTTGGCAACGAAAATAGTATTGAACTAAGCCAGTTTGGATTAAAAATAGCATTACCAAAAGGTGGTTTCTCAGTCGCTAATTCAAATGATGACAGTGACCAATTCAAGCCCATTGAGCAATGGGCGTTAGTCATAAATAATAGTGGTGGTGAAAACTGGTCATCTAAAAATCACATCGATAAAAACGGCGTTATTCCTCAAAAAGAACGCGGAGCCGTGGTTGTTGAAGTCGATAACAAGCAAACACATACCTATACAGAACTGCGACCGTCACTGGCATTTAACCTGTCGGATGAAGCACAACGCTTTGCAATTAATATTGATAACATGTGGGAGAAATTCCCTCTGGAAGTATCCGTTCTGCACGATCAAATGGATATCAATTTCTGTGAGACAAAGACAGAGTCTGGCATTGAATTGCAACCCGGCGAAATCAAATTTCACTCTCTCACTATCGATTTATTGCAGGCAGACGTCACCCCTAAAGCTAAGACGCACGCTCCTGCGCCAACGCTTAACCCAGATATATTTTGCTACGCCAATACTATTCCGTGGTTAACGAAATCAATTAGTCAAAGCCCGTTGAGTGGTATCGTTGATTTAGGACTGACGGGTGAAAAAAACTTCTTTGCTAAAAGAGAAGCCGTTGATGAATTTGGTTGGCGAAATTTTGGTGATATTTATGCTGATCATGAAGCGGTTGGGCACAAAGGCGATGATATTTTTGTCTCGCATTACAATAATCAGTATGACCCTTTACAAGGTTTCCTCAAACAATGGGTAATTACAGGTAATCCTAAATGGAAACAATTAGCGGATGATCTGTTTGAGCATATTGTTAATATCGACATTTACCACACCGAGCTAGATAAACAGGAATATAATGGTGGGCTTTTTTGGCACACGGACCACTACGTAGAAGCTGAAACAGCGACTCATCGTACTTATTCAAAACGCCAACAGAAAGGTGTTTACGAGGATCATGCCGGTGGCGGCGGGCCAGGAAGTCACCATTGTTATACCAGTGGCCTAGCTTTGTATTATCAGCTAACTGGAAACGAGAGTGCGAAAAACGCGGTCATCCAACTAGGCAACTGGATTACGTATTTTTTCGAAGGCGACGGCACCTTGCTAGGCAGCTTGCTCCAATATCGAAACAGAGCGATTGTAAGAAACCCATTAACGGGTCGTTATCCTTTGGATAGAGGCGTTGCAAACTACGTAAATGTGCTGCTTGATAGCTATGAACTCACGGCTAACCGCCAGTATGTAGCAAGAGCATCTAGCATCATTACCCAAACATTTGATGCTACCGATGTTATTGCTGAGCGAAATTTTCAGGATATTGAAAATACATGGTATTACATTGTTTTTATGCAGTCGGTTGCCAAGTATTTGTGGCTGTGCGAAACCGTTTACGGCATTGATCATGACTATGTCAGTATCAAAAAATCATTTCTACATTACGTTGAATGGATTGCAACGCAAGAACAACCGTATTTAGTGAACCATCAGAAACTAGAATATCCGAATGACACGTGGACAGCACAAGACCTGCGAAAAATAATGGTACTTAACATTGCCTCAAATTATGCCGACACGCCACACTTAAAAGAATTGATTCAACAAAAAGTGGATAGCCTAAGGCATTATGTCGAAGACAAATTATGCAAGAGCGATGAAAAAGATTTCACTCGAGTGTTAGCGTTAGTGATGCAAAATAATATTGGCGATATTAGTCAAATGGGCGTGACTAATAATGTTGACCCAGAAGTGACAATTGAGCATAGCACCGCCCCGTTTAGTTTTATCCGCTTCGCTGGCCGCTTTATAAAGTGTTACTCGTTAACTCGAGAATTTAAGCACCTACTTATTCGCTTCCCTCAGTTGAGATTCAAATAATGGAACAAACACCAGAGCAATGCAGTTTCATCATCCCTCATTTAGGCCGGGAGAATATGTTAGTTGATACCCTCACCTCAATTAGTTTGTTAGAAAAAACGGCAATTGATATTGAAGTGATCATCGTCACAAAAAACGAAAAACTGCATTTCGATGTTGCCGCACTGCCGGATAAAATAACCATACACATTATTTATGCACCACAGCATGTGACTATATCAGCACAACGAAATTTAGGTTTTGTGCAAGCGACTGGGAATGTAATCGCCTTTTTAGATGCCGACATCAGCCTTGCGCGCAATTGGCTAACTGCGCTGCGTCCGTTGCTAACCGAGCAAACAAAATTGGTTAGCGCGGTGCAAGTTGCGCCTGAAAATGCAAGCCCACTGGAAATACTAAGAACCGAACTAAGTAACGCCAATGTCGATTGTAACGTCGAGTTTTTACCCGGTCGAAATCTACTCATGACACGCGACACATTTATAACATCCGGCGGATTTCCTGAGCATCTAGTCACTTGCGAAGACTATGTATTCACCCAAAAAGTAGGTGAACAAGGCAAGTTATTTTATTCCACCGCGAGTTCGTATGTTCACTTAGGTGAGGATAAAGAATTTATTGAAATGGCAAAAAAAGAAGTGTGGCGCGGCCAGTCAAATTTAGCCTCATTAAAGGGCAGAGATATTGGATTGTCGGAATATCCGAGTTTTATTGCTCCTCCTGTTTTTTCTTTTGGGCTGCTATTTGCCCTACTTTTTTATGCATTGGGAATGAGTGTATTAGCCACCTTAAGTATATTCGCCAGTGTTAGCGTACTGTCGATATATGTAGGGCGACTAGTCAAGCTTGCATCACCCGCCCTCTCAACAGTAACCATTATTAAATTTTACGGTCTGTATTTTCCTGCTAGAACTTGGGGTACAATTTTAGGCTTAATCAAACCCATTAGAACGAGTAGCCACAATTGATTAATACGTCACGCAAAATGCATATATTACAGTTTATCTGTTCAACCGGATTTTACGGTGCAGAACGTTGGATACTTGCCCTGTGTAATAATACACAAGACCCCAATGTGACATACAGCTTGGCTGTTACCGATGAAGTGGCATCAAAAAATCTTGAAATAGCAAAACATTTTAAACGCGATTGCGGTGATGTGTTTGAGCTACCGATGGCGTATAAATTTGATTACAAAGCGGTGTCTGCATTAGCTGATTACATTACGGCAAATAACATTGATGCAGTTCACACACACGGCTATAAGTCGGATGTGCTTGGCGTGCTGGCAGCAAAAAAGGCAGGCGTACCCGTTATTGTGACTCCTCATGGTTTTGAGAACGCAAAAGACATTAAGCTTCGACTGTTTATCTGGTTAGGCTGCCAAGCCATGAAATTTGCTGATCATGTCGTTCCTTTATCACCTCAACTAGTTAAAGATTGTAAGCAATATGCGATTAAAGAACCGCAATTAGTCTATATTCAAAATGGGGTTGATTTATCCGAAGTTGAAAAATTCAAAAACAAACCGTTAGCATTAACTAAAGCGAAAAAACGCATTGGTTTTATAGGTCAAATGATCAGTCGCAAAAACATCATCGATTTGCTTGATGTATTTAATGAACTGCACAAAAAAATGGATAATGTTGAGCTCGTGTTATTAGGTGATGGCGATTCACGGGTATCACTTGAACAACATACGCAAACGCTGGAATCAAAAGATGACATTCATTTTTTAGGTTATCGCGATGACCGGCTAGACTACTTAAAAAGTTTTGATTTATTCGTCATGACATCGACATTAGAAGGTATACCACGGTGTTTGATGGAAGCCTGTGCAATGGAAACGCCCGTTGCCGCTTATGACATTGCCGGTATCGATCAGTTGATCACTCACGAAAGCACCGGTCTGTTGGCCCCTTTAGGCGATAAAGCCGCCTTGTTATTGGCGTGGGAAAAGATTTTACAAGATGATGATTACGCGAGGCAGTTAGGCAAAAATGCGTGCGACTATGTGAATGAACACTATTCAGCTAAAAGAATGGCTGATGAATATGTCGCTCTATTTAACCAAGTATTGGATAACAAGGAAGTTAGCCTATGAAAAACAAACCTGAATTAGTATTTATACTCACCGTAGATACCGAAGAAGAATGGGATTGGGACGGCCCGTTCCCAGAAAAAGACTTTTCAGTTGAAAATTTAGCTAAAATACCGGCATTCCAATCATTTTGTGACGAGCGCGGTATACGCCCCTGCTATTTTGTTGATTATGCAGCAGCCAAAGGCGCGGTCGAAAATAAAGTATTTGAAAATGCGATAAAACAAAACGCCTGCGAATTAGGCGCTCATTTGCACCCATGGGCAAACCCGCCGTATTTTGACAAACCAAGTGAAGCCAATTCACACGTGGTTAACCTGCCGATTGAACAAGTCAAAGCCAAGCTGGATGAGTTAGTCTCGGTTTTTGTAACAGAATTTGATTATCAACCAACCTCGTTCAGGACCGGCCGCTGGGGTATTTCAGAGTCTATTATGCAGCTGTTGTGGTCGCGTGGTTTTACGGTTGACTCCAGCGTATACC